>JBBSNU010000085.1:0-11618 GCA_038260455.1 Chroococcales cyanobacterium
ATTGGTGCTCTGATGAGGAAGTTGGTGCATTTGGCTTTTGGGATTTTAAAGTCCCAAAAGCCTTTCGATCCAACTTATTTGCTCGCTACCCCTTGACAGATCAAGACAGTATCTACAAAATACTATTGTTTTTTCGCAATCACCTACTTACCAATTTATTCTAATTTGTTAACTATTCCTTCCTTTCTTCTTCCCTGGAAGTATTTCTGCGGAGAGCTTTCGCACCGGAGTGCGGAATATTGCTAGAAAAAAGAAATATATCCAAGCCAGCGGGAAGAGATATCGGGAGCATCTCAGTTTTGCATTTATAGTGCGAGCGTCCCCACTCGCGTATTGTACAACTCGCGAGCGGGGACGCTCGCACTATAATAAAAAAAATGCTTTTTGCAAAACACCAGATGCTCCCAGAGATATCTACCCAAACGAGCGGGACGCTCGCACTACTGAAAAACGCTTTTTAGACAATCTATATGCTCCTTCTTCCTTCTTCCTTCTTCCTTCTTCCTCCATTTACCCTAACAAACAAGCTGCTGGAAAAATCAGATATTCTAAGAAAAATAACTTCCAGATAAACTGATAAAAATCAGCAATTTCTTTTCGATCGTCCAAATCAACTTTCGTGCTCCAAAACCACATCAAACCCAAAGCCGCCAAATGAGAAACTGCCAAAAATATTAAATTAACATTAGACAAGACAATGACTCCCGCCAAAGTCGCGCCCAAATAGCAAACCGTCAACACCCAGCGAGACAAATTAAAGACAGCGGGCTTGCCCAGCTCGATCGTAAACGTAGTAATATTGTATTGCTTGTCGCCTTCCATGTCAGGGATATCTTTGAAAATGGCGATCGCAAAAGTAAACACAATCACAAAAACCGTCAGCACCCAAACTTCCGCCGGAATCCCAACAGACGCGCTGTCCAAACTCCAGCCAGAGAAAGCGCTTTTCGCCCTTCCCAAACCCAAAACCCAATTAAAGTGCAGAAACAGCCCTAAATTGACGATCGCCCCCCGCACCGTAAAAATGCACAGCGCCGCCCAAAAAGGAAACCGCTTCAGCCGAATTGGCGGCAGAGAATAAGCAGTCCCGATCGCCAAACTAACACCAACTGTAGCCAGCAAAAACGGGCCTTGCCAAACAGCGGTCAAAATTGCTATAATCCCCGTGGCAATTACAATTAATTCCCCAGTTTTTCGAGAAAAAGCTCCCGAGGCGATCGGCAAATACGGCTTATTAATCTTATCAATTTCAACATCTTCTAACTGGTTCAATCCCACAATATAAATATTGCCGCAAATGCAAGCCAACCAAGCAAAAAATAGCGGCAAAAATATCGGATTCGCAAACGATCTAGTGCTTTGGGCGATCGCATACAAAGCCATTACACTCAACGTAGTCCCGATAATCGTATGCGGCCGAGCAAACTCCCAAAATGCCCTCACCCAGCTTTGCGGAGCCGAGCCATCTTTATCTTGATCGATCCAAGACTTACCAATCGAATCGTTTTCCATAAATCCTACAAACGCACCAGAAATAATATTAAGTAAGGTGGAAATTATCCACCTTACTTAATTGAACTTGCCGCCCGAAATACCCTCTTTCTTCTTCCCTCTTCCCTCTTCCTTCTTCCTTCTTCCTTCTTCCCTCTTCCTTCTGATTTATTTTACAGCACAAATCAGCCCGAAACGAATCAATCCGCTCTGATATCCCCTGCTCATCAATCCGAGAGCAAGAGCAGCTTGAATAGTAGTCCAACCGCTCGTCAGCAAACCCCAAATTGCGCTCGGAGTAAAAGCAGAATCGATCACCACATCCCAAAACGGAGCAACTGCTTTTGACCAATCAGCGCTGCGAATACTTGTAAAAGGCAAACTGCGGACAATTTCCTCATATTCCGGCAAAGAAATCACGTAAGGCAAAGCATAAACCCGGTAAATTTCTGCCAACTCCTTTCTTTCTGCATCAGTTAATTCTCCCGCCGTTTCTCCCACCGGGCGGTGACACCAAGTTGCTAACATCAAAGTTCCTCCCGGCTTGAGCACGCGACAGCATTCCTGCAAAAATTTAATTTTATCGGGCATATGTTCGCCGCTTTCGAGGGACCAAACCAAGTCGAAGGACTCGTCAGGAAAAGGCATATTCAAAGCATCTGCTACTAAAAAGTTAACATTGCTTTCGAGTCCTGCAATTTTAGCGCGTTCCGTCGCTCTGTTGGCCTGTACCGGACTCAGGGTGATGCCGGTGGCCATCACGCTAGCGCCCGTTTTGTTTTGTGCGGTCGATCGGCTAAAATCTCGATCGACCTCACCATCCGACTTTAAATTATTTTGCGCGATCGAACTAAACTTTTGAGTCAAATAAAGCGTGCTACCGCCGATTCCGCAACCGACATCCAAAATGCGGTAAGGTTCGCAGAGTGCCTTCTTTGACGGTACTCCAGCCTCGTCGAGCAATTCTTCGATCAAATCTATCTGAGCCTGTCGGCGCTCTTTTTTCAAATTCCCATCAGCGCCGTAGTAACCGTGGTGCATATGTTCGCCCCACACCTGTTCCCACAAACCGCTAGAAGCGTCGTAGAGTTCCTGAATTTGCTGGTAAAGTGTTGATGTCATCGCCAGATCGCAAGTTATTAAAGGAATTCTACCGTTATTTTCCCGATATTGTCATAGAATGTGGCGATTTGGTGCGATCGGTCGATCGGCATTCCCCAGACCGAGATATCCTTATTTATACCCTGGATCGATTTGTGGGTTCCCTCTAAAATCTAAAATCTAAAATCTAAAATCGATTTGTGGGTTCCCTCTAAAATCTAAAATCTAAAATCTAAAATCTAAAATCTAAAATCGAATGACTGTCTCGCGAACCATTTGCTTGGGCTTTCTCGCCGTCATCGCCGCAGGTGCTCTACTACTGATGATGCCCTTTTCCACAATCGATGGAACTTGGAACGATCCCATCACAGCAATCTTCACCTCGACTTCCGCTGTTTGCGTCACAGGCTTGTCGGTTGTCGATGTCGGAAAATATTACTCTTTTTGGGGGCAACTGTGCCTACTTTTGCTCGTGCAAATAGGAGGCTTGGGCTACATGACAGCCACCACTTTCTTGTTGCTGTTATTAGGCCGCCGCTTTGGCTTAAAAGACAAAATTGCCCTGCAACAATCTCTTGACAAATCCGGGCTAGCCGGCGTAGTGCAACTCGTGCAGTCAATTTTAGCAACAACCGTTTTGTTTGAATTAACTGGAATATTTTTGCTAATGTCCGTTTTTGTCCCAGAATACGGATTCAAAGAAGGTCTGTGGTCTGCCGTATTTCACAGCGTTAATGCCTTTAACAACGCCGGTTTTAGCCTCTACTCAGATAGTTTTACCCGCTACGTCAGTTCGCCTGTGCTTAACTTCACAATCTGCAGTTTGATCGTATTTGGGGGAATCGGCTATCAAGTAATTATGGAAATGTACCTGTGGCTGCGCGCTCGCTTCAACAAAAGCCCGGTATGCACAGTTTTTTCCTTAAACTTCAAAGTTGTTACCAGTACAACTGTTGCCCTTTTAATTTTAGGAACGCTAATCTTTTTGGTGCTGGAATACAACAACCCAGCAACTTTCGGCCCTCTAAACATTCCTCAAAAGGTAATGGCAGCTTGGTTTCAATCTGTTACTTCCCGCACGGCGGGATTTAATACAATTGACATTGGCCAAATGAGCGACGCAGCGCTATTTATGACGATCGCCCTAATGTTTGTCGGCGCCAGTCCCGGCAGCACCGGCGGCGGCATCAAGACCACAACTTTTAGGATATTGTTTAGCTGTACCGCAGCAGTTCTCGAAGGCCAGGAAGATGTGGAGTGCTATCAGCGTCAAATCCCGCCAGCAATGATTTTGAAAACCATTAGCGTAGTCTTCGGTTCCCTGTTAGTCGCCTTCACATCTGCAATTTTAATTCAGCTAGCCAATCCCGAACTAGAATTTATCAAAGTTTTGTTTGAAGCCGTGTCAGCTTTTGCCACTGTCGGTCTTTCCACAGGAATTACAGCTAAGATTTCATTGATCGGCAAGTTGGTTTTGATTGCTACAATGTACATAGGTCGGGTTGGGGTGCTGCTGCTGATGAGTGCCGCTGTCGGCGACCCCAAACCCAGAGCTTTTAAATATGTTGAGGAAAGTTTGTTAGTTGGATAAAAAATTTTGCATTATTGCTGATAATCTAAACAATGGGTGACAACCCAAATCAACTTTTACTATTTAGTCAAAAATCAAAAGGAGGCGGCGCTGTCTTTGCTACAATTTAAAAAGCAAGACTCTCAGCGCTGGATATTGAGTGAACCTGTCATCTTTGAATTTTTTGAGCGGTTTGCGCGCCGAAAACAAGCAGTTTGCAGTTATTGGTTTGGGACGCTTCGGCAAAGCTGTGTGTTCGACTCTGCATGACTCGGGTTACGAAATTCTCGCGGTTGACACCGACGAAAAAAAAGTAACTCAAGCTTTGAACGATCGTATAGCTGCTCACGTTGTACAGTTAGACTCTACTGAGCCTAGCGCTCTTAGGGGAGCGGGTATATTTGAATTTGAAACAGTGATTGTGGCGATCGGCAATTACCTAGCAGAAAGCATTACCACCACCCTAAATCTTAAGGAAGGCGGGGTAAATCACGTAATAGCCAAAGCTTCCTCGGAAACTCACTTGAAAATTTTGAAAAAAGTCGGCGCGGATCATGTGGTTTTTCCAGAACGAGAAATGGGTCACTCTTTGGCCCGAATTCTTACAAAACCCAGCATTTTAGAACGCTTTGACCTCGACCCAGATCACAGCATAGTTGAGTTACTCGTTCCTGAAAAGTTTGACGGTAAAACAATTGCGGATTTGGAGCTCCGGCGCAGGTATGGTTTGAACTTGCTAGCAGTCGGTCGCACCGACAAGTTCGAGATCAATCCGCAGCCGAGCCAACGTTTGAGCAAGGGCGAGGTGATGGTAGTAATTGGTTCTAATAAAGATATCAATCGCTTACCAATTTAACAGCTCGCCATTTGACTCGCTCAATAGGTAGTAGGATGCTTGTGGCGCACGTTATATTGTGTCCGCTCGAACCACAAGCTTTATCTTCTCATTTTTAACGGAAATATCTAAATTGAATTTCACCAATCTTGGGGTTGTTTCTTTCGTTGCGACCCGTTCTGAAAATATAGTGAAAATTTCAATCAAGTAGCAGCACCCGACAATAACGCTTCGGCAACTCTAAAAGCGGTCGCCCTGAAAATTCAGCCTGCATTCAAAATATTTTGCAGGTAAGCTCTAGCCGCAAACAGCACCGCCAAAACTAAACCGAGTTCAACAGGCCAAGGACACACCGCCACCAACCAAATCAACGAACACACTCCCACAATTGCAGCTAGCGGAGCCGGAATCCCGTCTAGCGTTCTGTTGTCAGTCCCGGCAGTCACCCACCAAGCAATCAAGCAGACCGTCAACGGAATCAAGCAACTTACGATCATGATTTTTACCTCATCTATTTTTGATATTTTAAATTTGAGCCTATTGTAACGATACATCAAAGATTCGGCAAGGCACCATTAATTGCGATAAGATTTAAGGTTAAAGAATTAATAAGAAAAAACAAGATTTTTTTTAATTTTTAGCCAAAAATCTATCCAAAGGCAGATTTAAGTGGGAATCAGGTAAAATAGGCGGATTTTTTAGTGTGAATAAGTGTTGAAAGCTTGATACCTTGAGATGAATTGCGATCGGCACTGCTTTGCAAGTTATAGCCTTTCGAGCTCTCATATGAGGTACGCGAACGGCATAGGGCTATGGGCTATGGGCATAGGGTATACCTCATCTTTCTGATAACTGCTATAAGACCTTCAATTTCGGCAAAAAACCCGGTTTCTTTAGTCTCTGTGCCTCCTGGACTAAAATTTTTAGAGTGATCGGTCTTGACATCTTCCTCTCAAAATGAGAGTATAGATTTATAAGAACTGAGGACTCACGTACCATGAAAATTCTCTGGACTTACGCTCCATGACAGTTATCTGTCACTGCAAGGGTTGCGGGAAAACTATATACGCTAGCTCTGCATAAATTTGATCCCTATATTATTTGAAGGATAAACATGAAACAAAAAATATCAAAAAAATATGCACGTAATAACAATCAGCAAGCTCCGTAAGGATGCTGCCCGGTATTCCGATATCAAAAACCAAATTGAAAGCTGGAACGCAATTGTCAATCAAGCAAAATGGGATAACCTGGAGGATGTTCACAAGATTTACCCGGATGCCGAAGCGGTGGGAAACTTCACCGTATTTAATATCAAAGGCAATGACTATCGGCTGATTGTCGGTATCGACTACGAAGACCAAACTGTTTACTACAAATATTTCCTCACCCACGCTGAATACGACAAAGATAAATGGAAAAATGATGCTTACTTTTGATCTAGCTACTTATAGCAATTTGTTGGCAGAAATCGCTCCGAGGGCGATCGAATCTGAAGACGAATATGATCGCCTCCTAGCAGTAGCTGAGCGACTAACATTCGCGAAAAATCGCAGTCCAGAGGAAAGAGCTTTACACAAGTTGTTAGTGATGCTAATTGAGGTCTATGAGACTGAAAACTATCCGATGGATAAACCCGATCCTCACGAGATTCTGCAACACATCATGGAATCCAGTGGCCTCAGTCAAGCTGACTTGGTGGGCATCATGAAGTCGTCGAGCGGCGTGGTTTCTGAGGTTGTTAATGGCAAGCGGGCGATTAGTAAGGCACAAGCTAAGGCACTAGGCGATTATTTTAAAGTCTCACCGAGTTTGTTTATCTAATTATGAATAAGGATGAAAAATGCGACGCTATTAAATAGGATAAGGTGCGTATTGCGCTGCAAGCTGGATTTCTTAGTGTCTTAGAGAGGGAGGAGAGTTTGTCTAGTCGCGATTTCAAGAGACTGTTGGCAGAAAACTGAGGGAAAATCAGCAGAAAGTGCGATCGCCCGCTGGGATCGATCGACCAGACATACATTATTGTTGCCCGATCGCCCCGGATCAGCAACTCCCTCGCAGCTTCCCCCAGAAATCCTCCCAAGCAGTCTGGCTGGACGCTGGCGGGATCAAACACGCGGTTTCTGCCTCAAGCATCTCTCGGAGAAACCGCGTTTTTTGCGTAAATCCTCCCCTGGTAGGATGCCCCACGCCCTGTGTCCCACATAGCAGAATGTTACAGATTATTACTTTGTTTCTAATAAATGAGACTGGGAGGCCCGTTGTCTTTTATGTTCTAAATCGACTTGTTAAATAACAAGATTTTTACCTTTTATTCAGAAGGAGAGCTCAATGCTAGACGCATTTTCCAGAGCCGTAATCACGGCAGATGCCAAAACCGGTACTATTGGTGGCGCTGAACTTACTTCACTAAGAAGCTTTATTGCTGAAGGCAACAAGCGCTTGGATGCAGTAAACGCGATCGCCAGCAACGCTAGCTGCATAGTTTCTGATGCCATCGCCGGCATGATCTGCGAAAACCAAGGTTTGATTCAAGCCGGTGGCAATTGCTACCCGAACCGCCGCATGGCTGCTTGCTTGCGCGACGGCGAAATCATCCTGCGTTACGTCAGCTACGCTTTGTTGGCTGGTGATGCTTCCGTTTTGGACGATCGTTGCTTGAATGGCTTGAAAGAAACCTACATCGCTCTGGGCGTGCCTTCTGGCTCCGCAGTTCGTGCAGTTCAAATCATGAAAGCTAGCTCTGTTGCTCACATCAATAGCACCAACACAGAAGCTCAAGCTGGTAATCGCTTCCGCAAAATGGAAACCATCGACGGCGACTGCTCCTCTTTGGCATCTGAAGCTGCTAGCTACTTCGATCGCGTTGCTTCTGCTCTGAGCTAATTCAAGCAGACCAATAGTTACTGGCTCTGCGGCCAGTTGAATTGAAACAAACTGTCAAAAATCTATTTCTGGAGATCTCAGAACATGAAATCAGTAATCACCACAGTAGTTACGGCTGCTGATGCGGCGGGGCGTTTCCCCTCCTCTTCTGACTTGGAATCGGTTCAAGGAAGCATTCAACGCGCTGCTGCTCGTTTAGAAGCTGCTGAAAAGCTGGCTGCTGGAATCGACGCAGTTGCTAAAGAAGGCTACGATGCTTGCATCAAAAAATATCCTTACTTGAACAACGCTGGCGAAGCCAACGAAACTCAAGTCAAAAAAGACAAGTGTATGCGCGACATCAAGCACTACTTGCGCTTGATCAACTACTGCTTGGTAGTTGGCGGCACCGGCCCTCTTGATGAATGGGGTATTGCTGGTCAACGCGAAGTTTACCGCGCCTTGAACTTGCCTACAGCTCCTTACGTTGCTGCTTTGGTGTACACTCGCGATCGCGCTTGCGCTCCTCGCGATATGTCTCCTCAAGCCTTGGTAGAGTTCCGCGCTCTCCTCGACTACACGATCAACTCTCTTTCCTAGAAAGCTCGATCGCTTAATTCACGGCTAGGTTGAACGTAAGTTCGATCGGTTGTGGGGGACTCTTGGGACGCTGCGAAAGCCTAAATCGGGTTTAGTGTCGTACTAAGAGTCCCTTAATTATGGGAATATTAAAAATGGTCATAAGTAATACCATGAGGCCAAATAATTGCTACGTGTGACCCCCCCAACCCCCCCTTGCTAAGGGGTGGCTCAGACTTAATCTATAGCAAGTATTTATTAAATTGGTAGAATGGGTAATTAGATAATTGGGAAGGGGTAACGGGCATTAGTATCAACAATCAGCCTGAAATTCATTGGAAAATATCGCTTTTATCCGAGGCCAGATCCCCCCTAACCCCCCTTAAGAAGGGGGGGATAAGAGTCTTCTCAAAGTCCCCCGACTATCATGGGGATTTAGGGGGATAAGAGTCTTCTCAAAGTCCCCCTTCTTAAGGGGGATTTAGGGGGATCTGGCTTCGGCGATAAACGAGATATACACATTTTTAGCATTGTCGCTGACACTAATTGCTAATTTGGTAATGGGGAATCGGGAATTAATAATTGGTAAAATTTAAATGGATAAACGTTTTTTTAATTTATTTAATCTGACAGAAGAACAGGCGATCGCCATTTTGGAAACGCCAGCAGAAAAATTAGATGACCCTTACGATCGCTACATTGCAGCTTCTCATTTAGTAAATTTTTCCACAGAAAAATCGATCGCCGCCCTGATTGTAGCCGTGGAAAATACCGACGATGGGCTTGACAATCGCTCAGTTCGCCGCAAAGCTGCAGAAACCTTGGGGCGCTTGGAGGCAAAATCTGCACTCACATCTCTCCATGCTTGCTTGGGCGATGATGACTGTTACGTGGTAGAAAATGCAGTTTGGGCGATCGGCGAAATCGGCACAGAAAATCCCGATATCTTAGAAGATATTGCCAAATTGCTCGACAAACCAACTCAAAGCTATCGGGTAATCATCCACGCTTTGGCAAAATTAAATTACACAACAGCAATCTCGCGCCTCAACAAATTTGTAGAGGATAAAGATGGGATGATTCAAGGTGCGGCAATCACCACAATCTGCCGCTTTTCGGGAGATTACTCGCAAATGTCGCGCGTGGTAGAGTTGCTGCAAAGCAGCAATGTTAACTCCCGCCGCAGCAGCATTCAAGATTTAATAGACGCCAAATATTACAAAGCAATTCCTGAGATTTCCCGCTGTCCCGTGTCTTTGGTGTTTCGCCTGCGGGCCGTGCGGATGTTGGCGAGTGTGGGGATTCCTGCAGGAGAGATTGCTTTTGCCGAAATTGAACCGATTCTCGATCGCATAATTGGCGATCGGCCCGACGAGCTCGATTTAGTACACGAATACGACCAACTGCCAAGCCTCGAATTTGCCATTAATGAACTCTACGAAACCGATTTCGGACGCTGTTATCTGGCAACCAAAACCATCCTAGAATCCTACAGAGATGAAGCACCGGATGCCTTACTCGCAACTTATGCAAAATCAGCATACAACGATTACGGCGCGCACTATCACGTCATGAAACTGCTGGGTTGGCTCAAGTACGCCCCTGCCTTCGATTTACTCATAGAAGCGCTGCACAATCGAGAACCGCAGTTTCAAAAATCCCGCGCCGCCGCAGCCTTCGCCCTCGGCGAAATCGGCGACAAACGCGCTATTGCTGAACTAAAAATTTGTCTGGAAACTAGAATTTGGGATTTGAAATATGCTAGTTTGATGGCATTGGAAAAATTAGGAGACAAAAGCGGCTGTGAGATTTTGGCTGCCGATGAGGATTTGCTGCTGCGGGCAAAAGCAGCAAGTTTAAACGCGGCCGCAGTAGTTTAATCAACCAGATTTCTGAGTTATCGGAATGATTGCTGACAGCAATAAACCGGGTTTTTTCAACAAAAAAATACAAAGGTTTTAGGCTGTACTGCATTTAAATTGTATATTTCGACGATCGATCAAAAATCTTCTCCCCCTCTCCCAATTCCCAATTCCCAATTCCCAATTTCCAATTTCCAATTATCAATTACCAATTATTGAGATTTAAGAATGCCGAAAGAAGAACTTTTCCAACAGCTAAAGCATCCGAATCCGCACCTGCGGAAGCGCGCAATCAGCGAAATAGCTGAAACTCGCGACGAAACGACTATTCCGCAGTTGATGGGAATTTTGGACGAGGAAGATGTGGTTTATCGCCGATCGGCAGTGCAAGTTTTGGGGATAATCGGTAACGATGCTGTGCCGTTGCTGGTAGATTCTCTGCTCAATAGCAAGAATGCCACAATTCAGGCGAGTTGTGCAAAGGCATTAACGGCGATCGCTGTCAACTATCCCGATATAACTTTTCCAGAATTAGGATTGCAAGGGCTGCAAAAAGCACTAAGCGATCCGAATCCGGTGGTTTATATCTCCTCGGTAATGGCGCTGGGACAAATTGGCGCACCGGCGTTGGATATCTTGATCGAGACGATCGAGAATACTGACAATATTGCCTTAGCTGTGACGATAACAGGTTCGTTGGCGACAATCGGAGGCACAAAAGCCCAGGAGGTTTTGGAGGCGGCGGCGGCTAATCCTGATGCCGATCCTTATATTCGTGAGTCTGCTGAAAGTGCTTTGTCTCGAATGAATCAGGTGACTAAGTGGAATTCCGGCGGTTAGTTGGATTGAATGGGCGATCGAGCATTTATATCAAATCCGGTTCGATGGAAATAATACCGCAGTGCTGTCCCCAGCGGACAGAACTGGGGAGGATCTGGTGTTTGCATTTATAGTGAGTGCGAGCGTCCCCGCTCGCGAGTACAATACGCGAGCGGGGACGATCGCACTATAATAAAAAAATGCTTTTTGCCAAACTGAGATGCTCCCCAGAAATGCACCCTCAGAAAATTATGATTCCGATGCAAACGGAAAGAATATCAGAGCCCGTCCGATCGATTACCATAACAAAACGCTTCATTCGTCCAGAATTGCGCCCCAAGTCCCCACTACGAAATGTAAAATGGTAGAAGATGTTAGCTTAAACTAACATTTTAAATTTTTCAAAAGGTAAAAAAATGGCTAATATAAATTTGCGCCGCCCCGAAAATATCAGCGGTAATTTTTATGTAGACAGTACCTGTATAGACTGCGATAC
>JBBSNU010000086.1:0-11522 GCA_038260455.1 Chroococcales cyanobacterium
CAAGCTGAGGCCAAATACCGCAGCATTTTTGAAAATGTGATAGTCGGCATTTTTCAAACTACTCCCGATGGGGAATATCTCAGCGTCAATCCTGCTTTGATTCGCATTTATGGTTACAGTTCCTGCGAGGAGTTGATGGCAAATTTAACTGATATCAACCGCCAGCTATATGTAGACCCAGAACAGCGGGCCGAAGTCATAAATTTAATGCAAACTAACGGCAAAGTATCGGATTTGGAATCTCAAGTTTACCGTCAAGATGGCAGTATAATTTGGATTGCCGAAAATGCTTATACTGTCTGCGACATACATGGAAATTTGCTTTATTACGAAGGTACTGTTGAAGATATCACAACTCGCAAAGAAGCTGAGGCAGCTTTGCGCTTAGAACAAGAAAAATCCGATCGCCTCCTGCTCAACGTGTTGCCGCAAGCGATCGCCGAAAGACTCAAACAAGACCAAAGCATCATCGCCGATACTTTTGCTGAAGTAACAGTATTGTTTGCGGATATAGTCGGTTTTACCCAAATTAGTTCCCAAATTTCTCCGCCGGAATTAGTTTCGTTGCTTAACGACATTTTTTCTACCTTCGATCGCCTAGCCCAAAAGCACGGATTGGAAAAAATTAAGACCATTGGTGACGCTTATATGGTAGTAGGAGGGCTGCCCATGCCCCGCAGCGATCACGCAGAGGCGATCGCCCAAATGGCCCTGGATATGCAGCAGGCAATTATTGATTTCAGCCACACCCAAAATCAAGATGTCAGCATCAGAATCGGCATCAACAGCGGCCCGGTTGTCGCGGGAGTCATCGGGATTAAAAAATTCATCTACGATTTGTGGGGAGACACCGTTAACACCGCTTCCCGCATGGAATCCCACGGCTTACCGGGAAGCATCCAAGTCACATCTGCAACTTATGATATATTGCAGTACAAGTATGTATTTGAAAGTCGCGGCGCGATCGAAGTCAAAGGCAAAGGTGAAATGAACACTTATTTTCTCACAGGCATTAAATTGTAAAAGAAGGAAGAAGGAAGAAGAAGAGGGAAGAAGGAAGAGGAAAAAAAGAGGGAAAAAGGAATAAACAATGTTCAGCTCATATTTGTGCAATTAGATCCTAATCGTCTTAGCTGTTTGCATAGCTAGTTAAAAATATTAAGCTGAGTATGAACCAAAACAAAAATCTGTTTCTGCGATTTGCTCAATCTATAAATTGGCAATACTTAGCAAAAATAGCTGCCGTTGCCTTTGCTTACGCTTTAGGAGCAAAAATAGCAGTTTCAATCCCAGGCGTAAATAAATTAGCTACCTGCGTCTGGCCGCCCGCAGGAATTGCACAAGCTGCACTTTTATTATTTGGTCGGCGAGTTTGGCCGGGAATAGCTTTAGGCGTATTTTTTTACGAAACTATTAACCTTAATGTGTCTTTAACACTTGCAACAATTAGTGCTTTTTGTGCTTGTTTACAAGCTTTGTGCGCTTTTACTTTGCTGCAAAATCTCAAGTTTCGCCCCTCACTTGAGCGGCTAATCGATGTAGTCAATTTAGTCTTTTGCGGTGCTGTAGTTGCCACTCAAATTAACTCCACTCTCGGCACGCTGCGCCTCGGTGTAACTGGTTTAATTGAATGGAGCGAATATTGGAACATTAGATGGAATTGGTATCTTGGAGATACATTGGGAGTTTTGATTTTTACTCCCCTGCTGCTGATTATATACCAAAAACAAGCGACACGCCATCCACAAAATACAGGCAGTCAAACAATTGTAAATCGAATCAGTGCCGGAATATGCTTGCTGTTATTAGTAACAGTCAGTTGGCTAGTATACAACTCAAAAAGTGAAGGTACTCTCTCCGGCTATCCCCTCGAATACTTGCCATTTCCCTTGGTAATTTGGGCAACCATTCAATTCGGTCAGATCGGGGCTGTTTTAGCATTTTTCATTGTATCCTGTATCGCCATTTGGGGCGGTTCTCAGGGAGGTGGCCCCTTTATTGCCAAAGCGGAAAATATCAATCAGGCAATCTTATTTTTGCAGGCTTTTATGAGCGTAATTGTAGTTACATCGCTGCTGTTGGCCGCCACTGTAGCCGAACGCGCGTCAGCCGAGGATTCGCTGCGGGAAAGCGAAATTAAGTATCGGGAATTAGTGGAAAATGCTAACAGCATTATTTTAAAACTAGATACGGAAGGAAATATTACTTTTTTTAACGAATTTGCACAGATTTTTTTTGGTTACGATGAAAAAGAGATAATTGGCAAAAACGCCGTGGGAACAATTATTCCCCAGACAGATACAACAGGAAATGACTTGGCAGCAAAGTTGAGAGATATTTTGCAAAACCCAGAACAATACACGCGAAATGAAAATGAAAGTATCCGGCGTAGTGGCGATCGGGTTTGGGTATCGTGGGCAAATAAACCGCTGTTTGACTCGGCAGGAAATTTTGTGGGAATGCTGGCAATCGGTACGGATATCACAGACCGCAGGCGGGCTGAAATGGCGCTTTACAAGCTGAATGAAGAGTTAGAATTTAGAGTGAAAGAACGAACTAATGCTCTGAATGATACTTTAAGTGCACTGCGAGTTCAACAGGAACAATCGGAACGCTTGCTGTTGAATATTTTGCCTGAAGAAATAGCAAATCGGTTGAAGCGGGGAGACAGTACGATCGCAGATACTTTTGCTGATGTTACTGTCTTATTTGCGGATATCGTAGGTTTTACTCAATTGAGTGCGCGAGTTTCTCCAACAGAATTAGTTGCCTTGCTGAATGAGATTTTTTCGACTTTTGACAACTTAGCAGAAAGGCACGGTTTGGAAAAAATTAAGACGATTGGCGATGCTTATATGGTTGTTGGAGGGCTGCCAATTGCTCGCCCGGATCACGCAGAGGCGATCGCAGAAATGGCCCTGGATATGCAAGAGGCAATTATTGACTTCAGCAAGACTCAAAATCAACATCTTAGTATCAGAATCGGCATCAACACTGGCCCGGTTGTCGCCGGAGTCATCGGCATTAAAAAATTTATTTACGATTTGTGGGGAGACACCGTTAATACCGCTTCCCGCATGGAATCTCACGGCTTACCGGGAAGCATTCACGTCACAGCGACAACTTATCAGCAATTGGAGGAAAAGTATATATTTGAAAGTCGCGGTGCGATCGAAGTTAAAGGCAAAGGCAAGATGACTACTTATTTACTACAATGCAGAAAATGGATCTAATCTCAATACGGATAAGACGGCGGTTGAAACCGCGCCTACAAAAACCAAGTCCGCCTCCGCGGACTGAAGAAAATAAGGTAATTTCAACCAATCGGTCTTTAACCCGCGCACCATCCGGGTTTGGTCTGTATAGAAGCGGTTTCAACCGCCCGGTCTTTTGAACCGTATTGGGATCTAATCTAGATTTTTCTATAAAAGTAAGGGCGATCGCACTTTTAATTTACACGATCGCCCTTTTCTCAATTAACAAAGTTTTTTACAGCTTGAAAAGGTTAATACCAGCTTTCTTCGCCATTACTTCTAAACCCTTGTGTTCCAAGGTTTTAATCGCCTTCGTAGAAAGATGTAATTTTACCCAGCGCTTCTCCTGCGGCCACCAAATGCGCTTCCACTGCAAATTTGCTTCTTGCAACTTGTGAGTGCGGTGGTGTGAGTGAGAAACCGCAAAACCGTTATTCGCCTTCTTGCCCGTTAGCTGACATTTCCGTGACATATTGCCCTCCAGATTACCGTTTTTTGATGCAGCCTCTCATTATATAGCAATGACAAGGCGCGCATTGCGCGCCCTACCTGCAAGATTACATTGCACGTTCCGTCAATTTTGTCAACACTTGATTCGATCGCTCGACAAACTCTTTCATCCCTTCAGCATCGAAACCCTTCTGGGCCATCAAAGCCAAGTCATAAACGTGGTGACAAATCATACTCGCCAACTGCGCCGACGGAGACTCGCCACCGTCTTGAATAATCGCACCCTGACTCAAATTAGCCAGATTTTGAATCAGCGGGTGAGACGTATTCACCAGCAAAACGTGTTCATCGGGGAATTCTGCTGCTTGCTGCTGTAACAGCGCCGTCATATCCCGCATCCGGCGCAAAGCTTCCGGTAAAAGTACGATCGCAGGTGGCGCACCCTCAGTAGAGTCAGACTTCAAAGCTTCAGTGCGAATGTTCACTTTCGGCTTATTGAGAGCCTTTTGGAACATTTCTTTAACTTGTTCGCTGCGAGTTTTATTAGTTGTCGGATCGACAATTTCCGCTTCTTTTTCTTTGTCAATTAGCGTGTCGTCAATGTCCGAATCCACCCGCGAGAATTTAACATCAGAATATTCTCGTTCCAAGAAACTGATAAAGTGCGTGTCGATGAAAGAATCCATAAACAGCACTTCTAAACCTTGGCTTTTGTGCAGGGCGACGTAAGTTGCTTGAGACGCAGGTTCCGTACAGTAAAACACGCGATTTTCGTGACGTGTTTGATTGCGTTCCAAATACTCTTTCAGTGTCGTGTAAGGCAGTGTCGAAGCGGAACTGTCCGATTTCGGAGTTACATCTTGCCACAAATCTCCGTCCTCTGTTTGCACCTGCACTTCTGGGGTTGTAGTTTCTGGCTTTTCTACTATTGGCTCGTAAGTGCTGCGGTAGATTAAGATATCTTCGACTTGCTTTTTAAACTTGTCATCGTTGAGGGCTCCAAACTTGACAAAAGTTCCGATATCTTGCCAGCAACGGATGTATTCGTTGCGGTCATCGCGGTAAAGTTCCTTCAGGCGATCGCCCACTTTTTTCGCAATATAGTCAGCGATTTTCCGCACAGTGCGATTGCTTTGCAAAGAACTACGAGAAACGTTCAGCGGAATATCGGTACTGTCAATGACTCCCCGCAGCGGCATCAAGAATTTCGGGATAATTTCTTCGCAGTGGTCACTCACAAAAACCTGATTGCAGAATAGCTTAATGTTGCCTTGGGTAACATCAACATCCGGCCGCAATTTGGGGAAGAAAAGAATGCCGTTGACAATGAAAGGATAATCTGTATTCAGGTGTACCCACAGCAGCGGCTCATCTTGGAACGGGTAAAGGTAGCGGTACAGTTCCAAATAATCTTCTTTTTGCAAATTGCTGGCTGATTCCCGCCAGATTGCTTTGTGCTTGTTGATTTCCTCTCCCTCAAATTTGATGGGGACAGGCATGAAATCGCAGTAGGTTTTAATTAACTGCTTAATCCGGGTGGCATCTACATACTCTTGTTCTTCGTCTTGGAGTGTCAGAGTAATCGTAGTACCGCGTTCTGTGCGTGCGGATTCTGATATTTCAAAAGCGGGGGAACCGTCGCAAGACCAGTGTACTGCTTGGGAACCTTCTTTGTAGGAAAGAGTGTCAATGTCTACTTTCTTGGCTACCATGAAAGAAGAGTAGAAACCGAGTCCGAAGTGACCGATAATTGCGTCGTCGCCGCTGCCTTGATATTTTTGAATAAATTCTTCGGCGCTGGAAAAAGCGACTTGGTTGATGTATTTTTTAACTTCGTCGGCGGTCATGCCGATGCCGTTATCGGAAATTGAGAGGGTTTTGTTTTCTGTGTCAATGGCAATGTTGATTTGCGGTTCGCCAATGTCGCCGCTATATTCGCCGGAACGGGAAACCATTTTGAGTTTGGCAATGGCATCGACGGCGTTAGAAATTAGTTCCCGCAAGAAGACTTCGTGGTCGGTGTATAGCGACTTCTTGATAATCGGGAAAATATTCTCGGTATGGATGGAGATTGTTCCCTGTTCTAAAACTGTCATAGTTTTTCTGTGTGGTGAATGCTAATTGTTGAGAAATCGATGGTGGCAAATAAACATTTGATCGGAGAGGGCGGGTTTTGCACTAATCTTTTTGCTTGTATCATAAATTATTAGCTAAACCCGCCCCTACAAGATACTATGTTTTTTGCCGTTACCTACTTAGAGGGCGGGTTTTGCACTAATCTTTTTGCTTGTATCATAAATTATTAGCTAAACCCGCCCCTACAAGAGGGCGGGTTTTGCACTAATCTTTTTGCTTGTATCATAAACTATTAGCTAAACCCGCCCCTACTTAATGATTTTCGGCGATCGCGCTATTTTCGGCCAAAGGGATTACCCTAAAAAGATGATTCGGTTTCCCTCACATAGTACCTTAGAAAGGCAACCGCAGGACAAAGGTGCTGCCGAAACCCAATTCGCTGCGGGCGCTGAGGCTGCCGCGGTGGGCCGTAGCGATCGCCCGCGCGATCGCCAATCCGAGTCCCGATCCGCCGGTATGGCGCGATCGATCGCTATTAACTCGGTAAAATCGATCGAATATGCGCGCTAAATCTGCAGCAGGTATCCCACTACCGGTATCTTGCACCTGAATTATCGCCTCCTGGTGACTGCAATCTAAGATCGCTGTGACTTTTCCGCCAGCCGGAGTGTATTGAATGGCATTGACAATTAAATTGGTAACTAAACGGTAAAGTCGATCGGCATCTCCGACAACATTCAATTTCTGCTGTACGCGGATTTCGGATGTTAGCGCTACCTCGGAGGCGATCGCCAAAGCCGCCAATTCCTCGACTAAATCGCTAACCAAGTCATTCAAACAGCAAAGCTGAGGGCGATCCTCTTCGAGGGCTTCGCTAACGGATCTCACCTGAGAGTCCATCCGCGCCAACAACAACAAATCAGTCACTAACTGAGTCAATCGTCGGTTTTGGCGATCGACTGTTCGCAAAATTTCCCGCGCTTCTTTTTCATCCAATTCTGGCATCAACAGCGCCGATTCTACAGTTGCTTGAGATGCCGCTAAAGGCGTTCGCAATTCGTGGGCAGCATCCGCCGTAAACTGTTGGATTTGTCGGTAGGAAGAATAAATCGGTTTCATCGCCAATCCGGCCAGCCACCAACTAGAAAAACCGACCAAAATCAGCGCTGTCGGCAATCCCAACTTCAAAATTAACTTGACTGTACTGAGATAATCCTTGAACTCTTGCAAGCTCCGTCCAACTTGAAAATATCCCCAATTTTGCTGCGTTTTAGTGTGCAATGATACAGAGATTTGGTGATAAATATTGCCTTGGCTGTCAGCGATCGTTTGCCAGTGTTGCGAGTTAAATGTCGGCGGCAATGCTTCGGGATAAGCGCCTGCTGTAGCAATCAAATTCCCTGAATTGTCAAATAAACGAATATAATAATAATTTTGATTCAGGGCGCTTAAAACATGGCGGTTGGGCGACTGTTCTTTCATGCCGTTAACTCCAATTACGCGGAGGTTTGGCAAAAGTTCATTGACGGTTGGCTCTAGTCGTCCGGGCTGCTGTAGCTTGATTTCTAGGCTGTCGTGCAGCGTCCCCGCTACCGATTCTAATTCGCGATCTATGGCGATCCAGTGCGCGTGGGCGATCGCCTTATATACGCCAAATCCCAACAAGCTTAAAATCAAACCCATTACTGCGGCATAGGAAACGGCTAATTGCGATCGAGTGCGGTTAAATAGTTTATTTTGATTCACATTTAGTCGTTTCTTTTAAGGTAAATATCCCAAGGTAAATAATACATTATTTTCTAATTGTACCAAGGTCTCTGGATTAACTTCACCAATTTTATTTCGCAATCTTGTTTTATCCAAAACTCGCATTTGATGGCACAATGCAACGGAATCTTGAGTCAATCCTCCCTCACCGCTGGGAATGAAAACAGATGAAGGGAGAGAGGCGCGGCGCAGATTAGTCGTTAGAGGAATACTGATAACAGTAGTCGTATAGCCTTTCAAGCGAAAGATGAGGTACTATCCGGCATAGGGCATAGGGCTATGGGCATAGGGCATAGGGCATAGGGCTATCCTCACTTTTTTGAGAACCGCTATATATCTCGAAATAGCATCATTCTGGAAAATAATTATGGGACGTACACCTGCCTGTTCGGAACCTTGCGTAGGATCGAGGGTTGCAATCCAGATTTCACCCCGTCTGATTGTCATACCAAATCCTCATGTTTTAGGAGTTCTGCATATTCACTCATTCCGAGTTCCGCAAGTTGTCGGTCTTCTTCGGCAAATTCGCTGTAGAGTGCAGCTAAGTTAGTTTCATCTACTGTTAGATTAGTAACTAATCTAGCACGAAATTTCAGGAAAGCAATAAATTCAAATACTTGTTTGAGTTGTTCGAGATCGAGCTTTTCTAACTCTTGTTGGATTAAATCTTTCATGGTAGTAATTTTTGCGATCGAGTTTTCTATATTATAGCCAGATACGCTTGGGATAAGGACACCAGCCGGTAAAAATTACGTTATCTTCTTTCTTGAGTCGGCGGAGGCGAACATCGTTTGTGTAGGCGCGGTTTCAACCGCCGTCTTATCTTCAATTTCTCATCCGATATCCAACACCGTGGACAGTTTCAATTAAATTCGCGCAACCAACCGACTCAAGTTTGCGCCGCAGCAAGCGCACTTGAGCGGCTACTACATTGCTAAAAGCATCTGCGGTTGCTTCCCATATCTGATTCCGAATTTGGTCGGTAGTGACAATTTGGTTCGGATGTTTCATGAAATATTCTAGGAGTTGAAATTCTTTGTTAGTCAGCGAAATATTCTGATTTTTCCCGTGGGAATCGAGATGACAAACAGTGCGAGTTCCACAGTCTAACGCTAGATTGCCGATTTGTAGCTGTTGGGGCTGAATTTGGGGCGATCGCCTTTGCAATGCCCGCAACCTTGCTAACATTTCCGCCATCCCGAAGGGCTTGACTAAATAATCGTCAGCCCCGGCATCCAATCCCGCTACTTTATCTTCCATCCTGTCTTTTGCTGTCAGCATCAAAACTGGCAAAAAACTATGTTTTGCGCGCAATCTTTGCAGCAATTCTATTCCCGACAATCCCGGAAGCAACCAGTCAAAAATGGCTAGGGTGTATTGTGTCCAATGACTGTCTAGATATTCCCAAGCTTCATTGCCGTCCTGGGCCCAATCAACTATATATTTTTCCTGCTTTAAGGTGCGTTCGATCGCTTTTCCTAAATCTGGCTCGTCTTCAACTAGCAAAACTCTCATAAGATTAATTTACAGCAGTAAATCTGTATACATTGTTAGCTGCCGCCAGCGCCAACCCCCAACATATAAGTTGACACATTCAGATGAAATCAGTATGAAATCTCCTGAGTTCCCATAAAAAGATAACAGTTGACAATAATTGACAACAAGCTGGAAATGTCTTATACTCGAATGCGACCCAAGTTTTGAGAATTATTTTCAAGAAGTATGGCAGACTTATCCGATCGCTCCGCGATGAAAAAGCCGGGGCACTGGACTCGCCGCCAACTCCTACAGCTAGGAATAGCTGGTGCTGGGGTAGCGGGAGGCGCGATCGCACTACAAAATTTCACCCAAAAGCGATCGGCAGCCGCGAGAATACCGCCAATGCCGGCAGATGCGCCCGCAGTCAGCAATATCAATCCGATGCAAATTGCGCGCGACTTTGATTATGGCACGGTGACGCGGGAAAACGGACGCACGGTGCGGGAGTTTCGCATGGAAGCTAACACTTCCGTCGTCCAGCTTAACAGCGCCGTTACTTTCAACACCTGGAACGTGAACAATCGCGTGCCCGGCCCGACATTAAGGGCAACTGAGGGCGATCGAATCCGCGTCATTTTTTATAACAAAGCCGGACATTCTCATTCGCTGCACTTTCACGGCGTTCATACCAGCGAAATGGATGGCGTTAAACCAGTGAGAAACGGTTCGGTATTTATTTATGAATTCGATGCCGCTCCCTACGGATTGCATCTATATCACTGCCATATTGCTCCCGTAACGCGCCACATCGGTAAAGGACTGTATGGAATGTTCATTATCGATCCGCCAAAAGCCCGTCCTCCCGCCGATGAAATCATGTTAATCATGGGAGGATACGACGTAAACGACGACGAAAAAAACGAACTTTACGCTTTTAACGGGTTGCCCAATTATTACATGAACAACCCGATCCCTATTTACCGAAATCAGCTAATCCGGCTGTACGTTCTTAACCTAATTGAGTACGAAGCGGCAGTGACTTTTCACCTGCACGCCAACTTTTTTGATGTGTACCGCACGGGAATGACTTTGACTCCCAGTGAAAGAACCGATGTAATCACAATGGGAGTAGCTGAAAGACATATCTTAGAATTTACCTACGGCTACGCCGGAAAATTTATGTTTCATCCCCATCAAGATGCGATCGCCGAAGCAGGCTGCATGGGTTTATTTGAAGTCATCGCTTAACCCAAATCGCGATCGATCTGCGCCGATTTAAGTTAAGAAAATCTTAAATTATCTACCCAAATTTCTCATAAATAGGTAGAATCATTAACTCGCAAATAATTAAGAAACTTTCTTGATAACAGGCGAGTCACACTGCACCTAACCCAAAAATTATCAACTGCCATGTTACAATCCTTTCGCCAATTACCGACAGCCGCTGCTACAGCCATCCTCGTTGCTTTGACTGGTTGCGTTTCCACCCCCACCACCAACACCGGCAGCACCGCCTCACCCACCGCCACTGCTAGTCCCGTAGCAACAAGCGGCCACAGCATGAATCACGGCGGCAAAGGCGGAATTAACATTAATACCGCCATTCTTTCGGAGTTAGATAAACTAGAAGCCAAGTTAGGAATCCCGGCACTTTCTAACAAAATTCAAGCCAGCCGCCCTTACGGAAAAACCGAAGAATTGGTCTCCAAAAATGTGATCAATCAAGCCCAATTTGACCAAATTCAAGACATGGTAACTATTGAAGATGTCGTCCTCACAGGGGAACCCAAAGATGTAGACTACATGACTAAACTCGGCTTGATGAAAGGGCATCTTTTGGTAGCAAAAGAACTCTTGGATGCAGGCAAAGTAGACCAAGCAGAACCGCACATCGGTCACCCGGTAGAAGAAATTTATGCCGATGTGGAAGACCAGCTAAACGAGCGAAAAGTTCCCGAATTTAAGACAACTTTAATTAAATTGCAGGATTTAATTAAAGCGGGTGCAAAAGATCCGGCTCAAGTAAATGCAGAATTTAACACATCAATGCAAGCTGTAGATGGAGCAATTGCCGCCCTTCCCGAAGCGCAGCGCCAAGACCCGAAATTCGTGCTGCAAGTGATTAACGGCTTGCTAGATACAGCTAATTCCGAATACGGAGCGGCAGTTGCTAACGGCAAAATTTCCGCAGTTATTGAATACCAAGATTCGCGGGGTTTCGTCATGTACGCGGAAACCCTGTACCAAAATATTGCCGCTCAAGTGGCTAAAACTAACCCGGATATCGACAAAGCAATTGTTGCCAACATGACTGAACTTAAGGCAAATTGGCCAACTGCGATCGCGCCGCCAGCCCCGGTAAAAACCACCGAACAAGTCGCCCTGCTAGTTAAGGCGATCGAAAACGACAGCCAAAAAATTCTCAAACCCGCCTCTTAAAAAAGGTTTGTAGTGCGGACTTAAGTCCGCTCCAATCTTGCGGACTTAAGTCCGCAC
>JBBSNU010000087.1:0-11512 GCA_038260455.1 Chroococcales cyanobacterium
AGTTTTAAAGAAATCTTCAAAAAAAGTGCGATCGCCCTTTTGCACAACTATACCAACTTCTTCGATTCCGGCGCTCAAAGCTTCTTCCACAATTGCCAAAATTATCGGTTTAGCGCGGCCAGTGCGATCGATAATTGGCAAGAATTCTTTCTTCACAGCCTTAGTAGCCGGAAACATCCGAGTGCCAAAACCGGCGGCCGGAATCACCGCTTTGCGGACTATGTACTGAGAACGGATTGTCATAGGATTTTAGATTTTAGATTTTAGATTTTAGATTGAAGCTTCCCTAAATTGGTCTTTTTTTTTCAACTAATTTTCAGTTTCACACAATTCATCTGAGGAAAATCCCGTGCAATAATCTCGATAACCTGCTGTTGACTTTCTGCATCTTTAACTATAAACTGCGCCGTGCCGTCTCCTTGAGAACCTACTCCCTTCCCGCCCAAAATATAAGGCTGAATCGGTGCATAATTCAAAAGTTCGTGCAAAACAGGAGCAGTTAACTGCCCCGGACAAGCGGGGATTAAATGCTTGTCAAATTCCCTCTGGGCAACTTTCATCAACTCGCCGAGTTTAACCGCATCTCCCTGCTGTAAAGCTGCGGCTGCATCTTGGGTAATCTGAGAATTAATCGCACCGAGATATTGCTGCACGTTGGCTGCAACTTCATTCGCAGCAAAGGGGTAAGCCAGATTGAGATTTTTAAGGATTTCTTGAGTGTTTTTGCTAGCACCCAAATCTACGATAACAAAAAACAAATTTTTAGTAATTTTTAGCTCAACAACATCCATTTGAGAACCGTCAAAAATCATCATAATCGGGCGATTTCCATAGGCACAACCCTGATCCATACGGCCGCAGCGCGAAGGTGTTGCAGTCTCGCCTAAATAAGCCATTTCCATTTCGCCGCGCACGTTCATTTTTAAATCGTATAAGCGGTTGAAAGCGCGGGCTACTAACACGCAAATTGCGGCGCTGGAAGACAGGCCTTTCTGAATTGGTAAATCTGTTAAATAATTGTCAATCTCTACTCCTCCCACGCGGTGGTAGGTGAGAAATTGAGCCGCAACACCTGCTGCATAACTGAAAAAAGTTCCTGTTTGTGCTTCAGCAAGCAGACCATTTTTTTCCATCGGGAGTGCAGTTTCTATTTTGGTGCCGTCATTTAAAGCAGCCCGCAAAATCAAGTGTGTGGGATGCCGCTTAACTTCAGCATAAATTCCTTGATTTGTACTGGCTATCAGAGTGCAGCCTTTTGCTATAGCGGGATTGAGGGGGCGATAAGCGGCTGCCCAATCGCTGTGTTCGCCAAACAGACAAAGGCGGCCCGGAACAAAAAGCTGCATGACATCTATCTAAAGGTATCTATATTGCGATTACTTTAACCTGAAATGCAGCTATTTTACCAGCGTGCGATCGTCCTCTGGGTTGATGTCAGCGGCTGGTAAAATTTGTTTTAATAAATGTCTAGTTAGAAGAATTGAGGAAATAATTTCAATGCGTAAGTTAAATATAGGTCTATCTGACGAGCAACGTGCAGGCGTTATCGAACTGTTGAATCACGACCTGTCAGACGCTTATCTGCTGTTAATCAAAACTAAAAAGTATCACTGGGATGTAGTTGGCCCGCAGTTTCGATCGCTCCACCAGTTGTGGGAAGAACACTATCAGGCGTTAACAGTAAATATCGATGCTATGGCGGAACGGGTGAGAACTTTAGGTGGCTATCCAATTGGTACTGCTGAGGGTTTTCTGAAGTATGGTTCGATTAAAGAACATATCGGCGATTTGCCTTTAGCGACTGAAATGGTATCGCGTTTAGTTGACGACCACGAACTGATTATTCGCAATCTCCGCGAACACGTTGAACAGTGTGGCGAAAAGTTTAAAGATGATGGAACGGCTGACTTTTTGACTGGTTTGATGGAACAGCACGAGCAAATGGCTTGGATGTTGCGATCGTTTATTGAAGGGGAATCTATTTCGCCGGACGGTAAGCAGCCACAAGCTAAAACTGCTACAGCTTCTCACGCTTAGAGAGATTAAGTAGAAGGAAGAAGGCATGAAAGGCTGCGCTCAAGGTAAAAAGACTTGTCCTGAGCGTAGCCGAAGGAAGGAAGAAGGAAGAAGGGAAAATTTATATTTTTTATTTAACCATCTTTCCTGATTCTAGATCGCGCCACCAGCCACAATAAAACGCCCTCTAACTTCCTCAAAAACTCGGTTTTTTTAAGAACCGGGGTTTTTTAATGTTTTTTAGATTGAATTTTTTGAGTTGTTAAATTATTAAACCGCATTCTTTCATACACCTGCGACGGCAACATTCTGTAAACCTTCGCCCGCGTCTCAATCCTAGCAAGTGTCGTCCCTTCACTCGATTCGGATGCTTGTTGTAACTCTAACCCTGATTCAGTTAGCGCTGGAACTATTATTTTTAATATACTTTCTATTGACAGCAGATACAAATTGTGGCGCAAAAGTGCCATTGATAAATCTTCTTTTAAAGCTCGATACAGCCAAGATAATGTACTCCGGTGATTGCCGCTGCGGTTGCTCTTAACAGCTAAGTAAATGTAAAAATTGCTGCTAGACCAGCGATAAATGCTGCTGGGAATTTCGGGATGTTGCTGCCGGACATCTGCCATAATTAAAGAGTAAGATTTTGCCATTACTGCATAGTTGCTAGACATACTGCTGGCAATCTGCCGGTAACCGACTAAATATTTTGGCACTACTTTAAATTGATAATGTTCGGCTATGCGGAGGTAAAGTTCCCAGTCTTCGCAGCCTTGAGCGTTTTCTAGTTTAAGTTTGCAGTTGTAACCGCCGACTTTTGCAAAACAAACGCGGCGGATTAGAGATGCGCTGGCATGTCCTATAAAATATTTATAAACTAATGCTGTGTAAACTTCTCCTTCGATGGTGGAGTTGTAAAATCCCCCTGTGACCAACAAGCCTTTTTCATTTATATCAACTGACCAGGAATAGACAACTCCGACAGATGGTTCTGAGGAAGCCAGGCATTTCACTTGTTTTTCTAAGTTTTGCGGATACCAAATATCGTCGGCATCGATGGGAGCAATATATTCGCCTTTTGATTTTTCAATTGCTAGGTTGCGAGCGGCGGCGACGCCGGCATTTGACTGCTGCAATAAGCTGACTCGGCTATCTTTTTGAACAAAAGATTTTACGATTTCGGCTGTTGTATCTGTAGAGCCGTCGTCAACTACTAAAACTTCTATGTTTTGATAAGTTTGAAATAAGACAGATTCTAAGGTTTTAGCAATAAAGTTTTCAGCGTTGTAAGCTGGTATGATGACTGAAACTAATGGCTGATTTAAATTGTTTTGGAATGTGTTCATGCAGGATCAAAATTTGTGTAGGTAAAAGTTTTGGCTCAAAGAAAGCGAGCTAATGGTATGTTAGCAAATCACCAAAGGTCGATCGTACACCGTCAAAAAAATTAAAGTGTATGTTTTAAGTATATTGCCCAAGTTCATAAAATGTGCGTTGTCACAGCGGCGGGGACACAGACTTGGTGCAGGAGTCCCTCGCGGATGAGCTCTGTAAAACAAACTGTATTAGTCAATTCCTGAGTCCGCCCAAAAACGGGTACTGTGCCACGTAATCCTGTCGGGGAGAGCCCCAAATTTTAGAAGAAAGTTCAAGCTTCGGTGATTCACCGGCGTTGCAAGTAAATCTCAAACTTGTAGGGCGAAGTCGAAGTATCTAAAATCGACGCTTCTGCAGACTGTTTTCAGTATACTTACTTAATGTTATATTTAATACTTGATACATATTGTAAAATCCAAGTCTTGTGTGGTGGAACAGTGTCAGATACAATGGCTGGTGGGGCTTTTTATGAAGTTTACAAAAACAATGACATATTTAAAGATTTCGTAAAGCTGTTGTCTCCATCAGGTGAGTTTAAGGAAGATATGGCTTAGAATAGCAGACAGGAAGGGGGAAAATGCAGCTTGCAATGCCAGCAAAAAATTTAGTTGAATAGAAACAGAAATCGAGTTATAAACAAAAAAGTAGAGTTAATTTTACTCTTCGTGAAAAAACAGCATTTAAATTCAAGCAAATTTTGGCCCGTGTAATTTAAGTTATTTAGGTAATGATTTCTACCGCTGACCCGACTGTATCCGTGATTATCCCAGTCCACAACGGGGGCTCTTACTTCCGCACCTGTTTGTCAAAACTGGCTCAAGCTGTGCCGAGACCGATCGAGATTATTGTAGTAGCAGATGGCGAAAGCGACGGTTCTTGGCGGATGGCAAAGGAATTCGGGGCAAAATTAATCAGAATTCCCGAATGCGGCGGCCCGGCCCGAGCGAGAAATTTGGGAGCGCAAGCTGCGAAGGGAGATATTCTGTTTTTTGTGGATGCTGATGTGGCTGTTTGTCCAGAAGCTGTGGGCTATGCTATCTCGGTGTTCAAAAATAATCCCTACTTGGCTGCTTTTATCGGTTCCTACGATGATGCTCCTGGAGATCCCGATTTTCTATCGCAGTACAGGAATTTGCTGCACCACTACGTGCACCAAACCGGTAATGAAGAAGCTTCGACTTTTTGGGGCGCTTGCGGAGTGATTCGCCGGGAAATTTTTTTGCAGATGGGTGGTTTTAATGAGAATTACCGCCAAGCTTCGATCGAGGATATTGAGCTGGGCTACCGTTTGAAACAAGCCGGTTATACAATTCTGCTGTGCAAAACATTGCAGGTGAAGCATTTAAAGCGTTGGGAAGCGATGGGGATGGTGAAAGCTGACTTTTTTTACCGAGCGCTGCCTTGGACAGAACTTATTTGGCGCGATCGCAAATTGAATAACGATCTCAACTTGCAAGTGTCGAACCGGCTCAGTGTGATTTTAACTTATGCAATGCTGCTGGCAGTTGTGGGGACGTGCTGGTCAGTTAACTTTCTGATACTAGCTGGGTTGCTGGCAATAGCTCTGGTAGCAATTAATGCACAGCTTTATCGATTTTTTCAGCAAAAACACGGTCTCATATTTGCTCTGAAAACAATTCCTTGGCACTGGCTTTTCTATTTTTACAGCGGACTGGCATTTGCGATCGGCACGGCTCGCCATTTGTCCCAAAAAAAGCCCTTGACTGCCAAGGTTAGCTTGCCGGTACCGCTGAATAAATCAATCCCAATTGCGCTTCAACATCAGATCGATCGATAGTTTTTCAGGGTATTCACGGGTGCATTTATCTATTTTAGAAGTTATAAATAATGGTATAGTTCGATAAAAAAGCTGGAGGTAGGCTGAGTGAAACATTATCCGGTTGCGATCGTCGGTGCTGGGCCAGCGGGTTTGACTGCTGCTTACGAGCTCGTCAAGCAAGGCATTATCCCTGTTGTGCTCGAAAAAGGTGATAAAGTTGGGGGAATAGCTCGCACCGAAACCTACAAAGGCTATCGTTTCGACATTGGGGGCCACCGCTTTTATACTAAAGTTGCAGCCGTGCAGGAGTTGTGGCAAGAGGTACTGGGAAATGAGTTTATTAAAGTGCCACGATTGTCGCGAATTTTTTATCGAGGTAAATTTTTTAACTATCCGATCAGTGCCTTCAATACTCTGTTTAATTTGGGCATAATTGAGAGTGCGCTGATTATTTTAAGCTATGTGAAAGTTAGAATTTGGCCGTTGCCGGAAGAAAAAACTTTTGAACAATGGGTGATAAATCGTTTTGGCGAACGCTTGTATAAAACATTTTTTAAGACTTACACTGAAAAAGTTTGGGGCATTCCTTGTTCGGAAATTCAAGCAGATTGGGCGGCGCAGCGGATTAAAGGATTGTCGCTGACTACTGCAATTATTAATGCTTTGTTTGGCAGCAACGACACTAAAACGTTAATCAAAGAGTTTGATTATCCGGCTTTGGGGCCGGGGATGATGTGGGAAAAGTTCGCGGAAGCTGTGGAGAATAAAGACGGCAAAGTTTATCTCGATACTAAGGTGATTAGCTTTGAGCGTGAAGGTAATATGATTAAAAGTATTACTGCGGAGCAAAACGGAGAATTAGTGCAGTATTCGGCGGATAATTTCATTACGAGTATGCCGATATCGGCGCTGATAGCAAGAATGAAACCGCAGCCGCCTGAAGAGGTATTGCACGCCGCGCGATCGCTCAAATATCGAGATTTCTTGATTGTAGCGCTGATTGTCGATCGCAAGGATTTGTTTCCTGACAACTGGATTTACATTCACTCTCCAGAAGTCAAAGTTGGACGAATTCAAAACTTTAAGAATTGGAGCGCCGCTTTAGTTCCTGATGTCAGCAAAAGTTGTTTAGGAATGGAATATTTCTGTAGCGTAGGCGACGAGATTTGGGAAATGTCGGACGCAGAACTTATCGAATTAGCAACTCGCGAGTTAGTTGGTTTGGGTTTAGCAACAACTGCCGAGGTTGAAGATGGAGTTGTGATACGGCAACCCAAAGCTTATCCAGTCTATGATGGCGAATATCGAGGACACTTGGAGGTACTTGAAGGTTTTTTGAAGGGAATGGAGAATTTGCAGACGATCGGGCGAAATGGTATGCACCGATACAACAATCAAGACCATTCTATGCTGACGGGGATGCTGGCTGTGAGAAATATTCTGGGGGAAAAGCACGATTTGTGGGATGTGAATACTGAGCGATCGTACTATGAAGATTTTAGTGTCGATCGCTCCAAGGACAAAAGAGATGCGTCTTTGATTTCGCAGTCTAGTTGATTTTTGGGAATTATGGCGATCGGTCGATCGCCCCTTTTGCTTTTTTGGGCGATCGCTCAAATATCATCAGGTAAGGTCGGCAATAATTCCTCTACTTGTAACAGCAAACTAGGCAAAATATTTGTCACAATATTCCAAATAACTTCCGAACTCACTTGGTCATAACGGTGAACCAAAATATTTCGTAAGTTAATCGCATTTCGCCAATCGATTTCGGGATGGAACTGCTGAAACTCGATCGAAACTCTCCGAGCTGCCTCTCCCAAAATCCCCAACTGCCGCTCTACGGCACTTTGAATAAAAACATTTTCAAGATAAGTCTCGCATGAAACATCAGCCGTAAACTCCTGAATCAGACGGATTGCCTGCGCCATGTCCCAAAGTGAACCACTATCCCGCTGGTTGGGTTGCATAAATCACTCGATAGGTTTTCAAAATGTTCGATCGCCGATAGGGATTTTTTAACTGCTTTTTTTCCACCAAATCCACACAACGGTGAAATAAATCCTCTATCTCCTCCTGCATTCCCAATAAATGAGAAAGCGTGAGGCGGTGCGATGGCTCATAGGTAACTAATACATCCACATCGCTATCAGGGCGAAAGTCATCCCGTAGCACTGAGCCAAACAGGGCAAACTCGACAATGTTCCAGCGTTGGCAAAATTGCGCGATCGCATCTAAAGAGACTTTTAGGCGATCGTTCACCACGTATTCTAAATCTGATTGCAACTCAATCATGCGCGATCGAACCTCCAACGAGAGCAAATAAAATCTGAGCTAAAGTGAAGCAATGGCATCGCTAACTTTCACCATCATAGTCATAGGATCGATCGGGGAAACAGTAAACCCGCACTTCTGATAAAACTGCTTCGCATCTTCCGAAATAGCGTGTACGAGAATTGCCCGTATTCCTGCAATCTCAGCAGCTTGCAAAGTGCGAAGAATTGCGTCCCGCAGCAGAGCGCGTCCGATCCCGGAGCCTTGCCAATGGCGATCGACTGCAAGCCTTCCTATTACCATCACAGGAATCGGATCGGGCATATTGCGCCGGACTTTACCCGTTGCAGTAGTTTGTGCTACTGCTCCAGTTGCCAGACAATAGTAGGCAATGACTGCTTGGCCATCGCACAAAACATAAGTCCGTGAAGCCCCCTCTGACTCATTTTTCAGAGCGCGACGCTTGAGCCATTCATCTAACTGATTGTTACCTGAATCAAAGCTCTCAATTTGATGTGACGAGTTCAGTTTTTCTGGCGGACAGAGTTTGTTTAAATCTCGATCTAATCCCACGGAGATTTAGTTTTTAGTAATGCGTTTAGCTTCTGATTTGGGGTCGGTGCTGCATCAAGCAGCGCCAAAAATTGCTTAAATTTAATTTCATCTAACCCAAAAAAACATCGGTCTAGAAGAACATCTTGAGCTTTTTGGTAAGCTGATTCAAGCATGAACTCCGATCGGCTCTTTCCCTGTAATTGGGCCGCGCGATCGATTAGATCGCGTTGATTCGGCTGAGCTCGAATGTTGATTGTAACATCGCGCTTTTGGCTGAGTGGCCCTTCAGATACTGGCGGGTACATAACAGTTACCTCTGGCTAAACAGAGCAGAAATTAGAGCTACTAACTCTAGAATATTTATATTTTAACTTTTTGTATATACAATGTCAACACATTGACAGTAATTTGCGATCGCGGCTCTAGTTCACCGCAATCACCATGATAGTCATAGGATCGATCAGGAAAACAATAAAATGAGAGGATATAGATTTAGAGGTCATATTTATGTTGTCGCCGATTAAACAACGCCTTCTCGAAGCGATCGAACGGACTCCTGAACCGCTTTTAGAGCAAACCTTGACATTCCTGGAATTTTTGACCAGTCGGACACAATCTGCTCACGCCCCAGACTTCGACTCAGATTTTGACTCAGACAACGATTCCAACGACCAAATCCTCGCGGATTTGAAAGCCTCCCTCCACCAAGCCTCATCGGGACAAACCTTCCCCATATCAGAACTCTGGGACGACATCAATGTCTGATATGTCAATCCAACTCAAATTTACGCCACTATTCAAACGTCGCCTCAAAGGACTGGCTAAAAAGTATCGCCAAATTCAAACCGATATTCAGCCTGTCCTCAATGAGATTATCCAAGGGAACTTCATTGGAAACCAGATTACAGGAACTCAATACATCGTTTACAAAGTCCGGGCTAAAAACAGTGATGCCCAAGTTGGTAAGAGCGGTGGTTATCGTTTGATTTATCAAGTTCAATCACCGAATCAAGTTGTTTTACACCTGATTTACTCAAAATCAGAACAAGCAAACGTCTCGGCCGAAGAAATCCAAACTGCGATCGTACAATACCAAGCAGATCCAGACGATTGACTGTATCTAACCAAAATTTGGGAAATATGTGCTAACTCTTGACTACATACTGACAACAGTGAAAAATATGCAAAAACACCAGCAAGCAACCAACCTATGAACTTTTCCCAGAAATCAGGCAAAAGTGCCACACCCTCAAAAACCCACACAACCCAAAATCCGGGCGCGGCCCGATTGCGGACAATACTTTTAGCCGCCGGCATAGCCTCTCTGTCCGCTAGCTGTCAAAATCCTCAAGCACCAAACGCCACAACTCCCGGAGGGACTCCAGCAGCCTCTCCCGTCGCAGTCAGCGCCCCCGGAGACCCAAATACTGTCAAAATTGTCTCCATGCTCCCCATGACAGGCAGCGCCTTGGGTCAATCTCAAACAATGGTCAACGGCATCAAACAAGCACTAGCCGAAACCGACTCGAAAGCTTGCGACGGCAAAATCAAAATCGAATACGAAGTGCTCGATGATGCTACCGCCGCCGCCGGCAAATGGGACCCGGCACAGGTAACGTCTAACTCTAACAAAATAGTCGCTGACGGTTCGGTAGTTGCGGCTATCGGTCACTACAACTCCGGTGCTGCCAAACTTTCAATTCCCGTGCTCAACCAAGCTAACGTCGTGATGATCAGTCCGGCCAACACTTATCCGGGACTGACTAAACCTGGAACAGGCGAACCCAAAGAACCCAACGTTTATTATCCCGCAGGCACTCGCAATTTCACCCGCGTTGTCCCTGCTGATGACCTTCAAGGGGCTGTCGCTGGGAACTGGGCAAAATCTTTGGGATTGCAAAAAGTCTTCATTCTCGACGATCAAGAACTCTACGGGAAAGGTATCGCTGACGTTTTTGAAGCAACGGCTAAAAAGTTGGGAATTCAAGTCTTGGGCCGGGAGGGAATTGATATTAAAGCTAGCGATTACAAGGCGTTAATGAATAAGATCAAAGCTTTAAATCCAGACATGATTTACTTCGGCGGCACTACTCAGAGCAATGCCGGACAAATAATTAAAGACATGAGAAATGTCGGCATGGCGGCTGATGCAGTTAAGTTTATGGGCCCCGACGGCATTAAAGACCAAGCTTTAATTGATGCAGGAGGCAAAGATGCCGAGGGTGTTTATGCTACTTTTGGCGGCTTGCCTCCTAAAGAATTGACTGGTGAGGGCGCGAAGTGGTACGAAGGTTACAAGGCAAAATATAATGCTGAACCGGAAGCTTATGCAGCTTATGCCTATGAAGCTGCTAAAGTGGCGATCGGCGCAATTAACAAAGTCTGCAAAAATGACCGGGCTGCAATCCGCGATGCTGTCTTGGCAACTAAGGATTTTAACGGGGTACTCGGCACTTGGAGTTTTGACGCTAACGGTGACACGAGTTTGACTACAATGTCAGGAAATGTTGTTAAAGCGGGCAAGTGGGAGTTTGTCAGCGCGCTAAAAACGGAATAATTAATAATTGGGAATTGGTCATTAGTCATTGGTCATCGGTTAGGGAGCATCTCAGTTTTGTTTTGTATTTGTAGTGCGAGCGTCCCGCTCGCGTGATTTATAAAGCACGCGAGCGGGGACAGCACTGTGAAAAAAATGCTTTTTGCCAAAAGTGAGATACTCCCATCGGTTATTCGTAACAACTGACCAATCATCGCGAGGAAATAATATAGCAATCCTAAATCATTTTCAATAACTGGTTCCCAGGCTCTTGGCCTGGGAAACCCATGTCCAGAGGCTCTGCCTCGCCTGCGAAAATGGAGGCAGAGCCTCCGGATCTGCGTTACCAGGCTCTGCCTGGTAACGAGTAGTCCCACAATCATTTAGGATTACTATAGCTGTCGAAACACGAAAAATGCCCAATTCCCAATTCCCAATTTCCCATTTCCAATTCCCAATCCCTAATTCCCAATCCCTAATTCTCAATTTCCAATCCCTAATTATCAATTTTTCAAAATTATGAAAAAATGGCAGAGTATTCTTCTATATCTAGGTGTAGCTTATATAGTTTTGTTGTTAGGGCCGATCGCCGGATTTGACTTGCCCAAAATTATTGGAGAAATAGCCAGCAACCCTGAAGTTTTGATTCAACAATTATTAGTTGGCCTTGTCAACGGCGCGCTGATTGCGATTATTGCTTTGGGTTATACGATGGTTTACGGCATTATTGAATTAATCAATTTTGCTCACGGCGATTTGTATATGTTGGGTGCTTTTGCTGCCCTCACCGTGTTCGGGGCTTTTGGTATTCAAGACGGCGCACCTTTAGCTGTTGCTATACCGGTGATGTTAGTTGCTTTAATTGTATGTTCGGCGTTTTGTGCGGGGCTGAATATTGTTGTGGAAAAGTACGCTTATCGGCCTTTGAGGAATGCTCCGCGTTTGGCTCCTTTAATTTCGGCGATCGGGGTTTC
>JBBSNU010000088.1:0-11501 GCA_038260455.1 Chroococcales cyanobacterium
AAGGGAAATTTTGTTAAGTTTGCAAAAGACTATGAGTTCGATCGCCACTTTGACGCATAAGTCGATCGTTTGAGTGGTGTCAGCCTTGGGAGTGAGGCGGCTCATAAACGAGAGAAAGCCGATTTTTTCGCCGATTTTATTCGCCATAGCGGTGGCACCCAAGGCACTGTCGGCGCTGTCTGCAAGCTGGTAAAGCTTGACTGCGCCTTGATAAGGCTCGTTGGAGTTGGCGTAAAGCTCGATCGCCCTGCTGCGAATTTTCTGCACTAATGCGCGATCGGTTTCCCCTGTGAGCGCTCGAATAGTATTATCAAAACCCACTAGATTATTCCACTCTCCCGGCACCACAAAATCGAGGGATTTGAGCATCATCACAGTAATGCCAGAATCCGGCAAATTGTCAACCAATTCCACAATAGATTTGCTCACAACAGACTCCTAAATAACCATATTTGATAGCGTCCTTCCAAATACTCCAACTCCCACAAATCCGATTCCAGATTTTCCAGTAAATCATGTCTGAAGACAATTTGGTTTGTAGTGTGGACTTTAGTCCGCATCCAAGAAAGGACTAAAGTCCTCACTACGAACCTTGTCAAGTTACATTTTATCAAGTTACTAAAAATCACCGACATATGTTATAATAGATGGCGCAAAACAGAAAAATATAAAATATGACTGTTGCAGTTAACAAAACTCCGGGATTAGCCTCGCGTTTAGTAAATGGCGTACTCTCCATCAAACCTTTGGCCGCTCTAGCCAAACACCAAGCGCGGGAAATGATGATCGGAAGAGCGGAAAAAATCGGAGTGCATTGGCGACAAGAAGCCCAAGCACTTTTAGCAAGGAATTGGGATGCAGAATTGCTCAGCGTAGAAAATCCCGATTTGGTTTACCCGAAATATTATTTAACTTCATTCCACGCCTACGAAAAAGGTAATATGAGTTGGGAAGCTGCCACAGAAGTTGAAGTTGCAGCCCGTGCAGTTCATGCGGGAATTTGGCCGGAAGCCGGTGCAGAAGGCGATGCTAAACTCCGCGCCAGCTATCACGAAATCGTTAAAGCTAAAATTGGTTCTTCACCGCAAAATATTGTGGATTTGGGATGCAGTGTGGGAATGAGTACGTTTGCGCTTGGGGATGTTTACCCGGAAGCAAAGATGACTGGGGTGGATTTGTCGCCTTATTTTTTGGCCGTTGCTCAATACCGTTCCCAACAACGAGAATCTGAATTTTCTCAGCAAAAATCTCCGACTTGGGTGCACGCTGCTGCTGAATCTACTGGTTTACCTGCGGCTGCTTTTGATTTGGTTTCTATTTGTCTGGTTTGTCACGAATTGCCGCAGAAAGCTGCGAAGGAAATATTTCTGGAAGCGAGGCGTTTGCTGCGTGTTGGCGGACATTTGGCAATTATGGATATGAATCCTCAGTCGGAAGTTTATGCCAAAATGCCTCCTTATATTTTGACTTTGCTCAAGAGTACGGAGCCTTATTTGGATCAGTATTTTGGGTTGGACATAGAGCAGGCTTTGGTTGATTCTGGTTTTGCGGCGCCGAGTATCACTTGCAATACAGTTAGACACCGCACTGTTGTTGCTGAAGCAGTAAACAGTCAAGTTTGATTTGCCGAAAGTGTTTGCAGTTGATGAGATGACATCCGGTTAGATCGAATTTTATCATAGTGCGAGCGTCCCCGCTCGCGAATCCTGAACGCGAGCGGGGACGCTCGCACTGTATAGGAAAATTATTGTTCAGATGTTAGCGGAAACGATATGACGCTCCAAAACTGGATTCGATCGCAAATCTGGTAAAATTAAGCGTTAGACAGCAGCCTGAGCTAGAACATTTTAATAAAAACCTAAATGGAGAACATCATCATGAACTCGACAGCCCCCTCTCAAAATGTCATCGATTGTTTGCAGACGATTTTGGATGCTACGGCATCGAAAAATTACGAGCTTTTTACCACAGTGGGCGATGCAGACTACAAAGCGAACATTACACAACAAATGTTTGACGATGTTAGCGAGCAGCTCGCTTCACGCCTGCAAAAGGGATATTCAATTACTTATTTTGGCGATCTAAAACAAGGTAATTCTCAGATTTATTTGTGGAAGCTGAGTTTTGAAGATGGTGGAGATGAATTTGTGGCACACATGACTATGAATGGAGACAAAGTTGCTGGGATTTTCATCGAATAACATATCTTTCTTGACACGGCGTTTCACTGAATCTAATGCCGATCGCCCAAAACGGTTAATCGAAACCGATCCGGCGGTACAAATGTGATTCCCCGGCGGGCGGGACGAATTGGCCGATCGAGATTTGAGACAAATTCGCGCGCCGACAACACTGTTGCTAACACCAGCTTCATCTCAAACATCGATAACGCCATCCCGATACAGCTTCGACTCCCGCCTCCAAACGGTAAAAATTCTGAGGCGGAAAACTTGCGATCTAAAAAGCGATCGGGATTGAACCCGGCCGGATTTTCGTAGGTTTCTCGCCGGCGGTGCGCCAAATACACGCAGGGAATTAAAATGGTTCCCGGTTGATATGTATAGCCTTGGAGTTCGATCGCCCTTTTTACCTTGCGCGGCTGCGAAATTAAGGCGATAGGATAAACCCGCAGCGCTTCTTTGCAGACTGCGGTTAAATAGGGCGACTGCGAAAGTGCGATCGGATCGGGATTTTCGCCCAATTCATCCAATTCGTGGCGCAACTTCGCGAGACATTCGGGAAACTGATGCAGCCAGTAAAACGCCCAAGTCAAGGCCGATCCGGTGGTTTCATGTCCCAACAATAACAGTGTCATCAACTGATCGCGCAATTCTCGATCGCCAATGGATTCGCCTGCTTCGTCGCGCGCCATCATCAACACTGACAGAATATCCGTGCGAGACGCATCGAGAGGGTGCGATCGCCTTTCGGCAATTTCTGCATAAATCAGCGAGTCAATCTGCGCCATTTGCTCCAAAAACTGCCCCCACGGACTCCAAGAACCCAAATTTTGCTGCAACGGTTCAAAGAAAAATTGGATTGAGTACAACTCTGAGGTAATTGCTTCTAAAAGTTTGCTGAGCAAGTGTTTAAGCTGTTCGTAGCGCTCTCCAGGCACCAATCCGAAGACGACTTGCAGGATTACTTGCAGTGAAATTTCTGACATTTCTTGGCGCACTGCGATCGCATCTTGGGCTTTCCAATTCTGTGTTTGCTTTCGCGTCAAATCCACAATCAAGTGCCCTTGACTGTGCAACTGTTCTCGATGCAGTGCGGGCATTAATAGCTGTCGCTGTCGGAGGTGTCGCGCCCCTTCGTTCATAATTAGCGATTCTGTTCCCACCAGCGGGCGAAATACGTTGGTGACTTTGCCAAATTCAAAGGCATCAGCCAAGGTGGTAAACACAGCCTGAACGGCTTCTGGATTGCCCAGGAACACGACGGGGGGCGAAGCGGGCCCCAATACGCGGGCGGTAAATGTATCGCCGTATTTGGCTTGGTTGCGGTCGAAAAATGCGATCGGGTCAGCTACCAGCGAAAGCGTTTGGAACAGAGCAGGAGAACGAGATCCGGTAGGCAGCGTCATTGCAAAACTGGCGATACACAATATTTCTAGTGTATATCGATCGACCGCAGGCACTCTGAAATTTATTGGCGGTCGATCGACTTGGGGCTAAAAACCTGGTTTTTAAGTCTAGGTCAACATTAGACAAGGCTGCGTCAATCACGGCATCGATCAGCTTACCGCAGATTTAATGCCGATTGACGCAGGTATAAGTGGAATAAATGCAATTGCTCGTCTCTGGACTTAGGCGGATGCGGGCGATCGAGCTTTGAGTCGATCTATCGCCCTCAGTTTCCGCGCAACTGCTGCACCAAGTGAACTAACTCCGGTAAAATTAGCTTTTCCACAGCTAGTTTCACGCCATTGCTAGATCCCGGAAGAGAAAAGACTAATTTACCTTGATACACGCCTGCAACTGCGCGAGAGGCGATCGCCCTCGAACCAATTTCTTGGTAGCTCAAAAACCGAAATATCTCCCCAAATCCCGGTAAAATCCTGTCTAGCAAACTCTCCATCACATCATAAGTCGTATCGCGGGGAGCGATGCCTGTCCCGCCGTTAAAAATGATTACATCCACATCTTCGCGTTGGGAAAACGCCTGCATTTGCAAGACAATTTTTGCCGCATCATCTTTAACAACAGTGTAAGCTACCACTGAGTGCCCTGCATCTTTTAGCAGCTTCTTCGTTAACAAGCCACTATTATCTGTGTCTGCAGAGCGCGTATCGCTAATAGTAGTAATTGCACAATTTACGGTTATTTTAGATATGTCGGGGTGAGGAATTTGCGTCATATAACAGATGTTGAAGGAAAAAGGAAGAAGCAAGAAGGAAGAGGGAATCAGGAAAAGGGAAGAGGGAATAAGTCATTAGTTAGTTGTGATTTGTTCGTTGTTAGTTATTCATTATCAAATAACTAATAACCAATAACCAATAACCAATAACCAATGCCCCATACCCCATGCCCCATGACCTATTCCCCATCAATTATGCCTTGCTAAATCCTAAGCCGTTTGCTTCGGAGTAGCGTTCCATGAAACGCATAAAACGCTCCCATTCTTCAGCACTTCTCATCAGATAAAGAGCTTCTAAACCCGCAGGCTGACCGTTTAGGAACTTAGCATTAACCTCGCGAGTCATGATTTCGCCTTCTTCGTCGATCATGTACATTCCAGTAATCTCTTGGGTACTGGTGCTGCTGAGAGCTTTGGGATTTGCAAAGATAAATGTGGCCGTGCCTTGATCTCCGCTTTTAGAACGGGTTAGGCGAACTTCTGGCAGCACATCTTCGTCGATACCCCGGGAAAATTGAATTTTAGCCATAATTTCACACTCGAACCTTAAGGATTACTTAATTTCTTAACTTTTCACTTTAGTACATTGCGAGCCTTTACAAAAGGGCTCGCAATGTTGAACTCGACAATCATCAGACGATTCGGGTAAGCTGTTGTGCATCCCAATTGTGTATGGTGATTGAGGGGAAGAGGGGGAGAGCGGGAGAGCGGGAGAGCGGGAGAAGATTTTTGATCGATCGTCGAAATATACAATTTAAATCCACAACAGCTTACTCCCAATGGCCTTAGACGATGTAGGGAGAGTTAATTGCCTCAGCCCGGTTTGTGGCTACGAGAGTTTGGTAGACGAGGGCGGATATCTCGCCACGGGTGATGTCGCGGGCGGGGGAAAGCTTGTCGCGCGCGGGATAGTTGACTACGATTTTGCGCTCTGTGGCGGTTGCGATCTCGTCGGTGGCAAAACTGGGAATTAAAGCTCGATCGGCATAAACGCTCAAAGAATTGGGATTGCCGCCAGTCAACTGTAAGCCATTTACCAATGATACGATCGCCTGAGCTCTAGTCAAATTCTGCTCCGGGCGAAACGTGCGATCAGGATATCCAGCCAAAAAACCACCTCGATTCGCTTTGACGATCGCCGCTGTCGCCCAAAAATCCGCCGCCACATCCTTAAAAACCGTCGCTTCACGGCGCGGTGCCAACTCAAACGCCTTCGCCAGCAAAGCCGCATACTGAGCTCTGGTTAAATTCTCGTCAGGCTTAAAAGTGCCGTTGGGAAACCCGCTGACAATATTCATTTTAGCGAGGCGATCGATAAAATCCTTAGCCCAGTGCGTGCTGATGTCGCTAAATTTTACGCCCCCAGGAGTGGGAGTTGGTGTCGGAGTTGGAGTCGGAGTCGGAGTCGGAGTCGGAGTTGGAGTCGGAGTCGGCGTTACATTACCACCCAAATCAAATAAACCTTTCACCCGCGCCGGATTAAGCTGATTTCCCAAGGCAGAAATCTTTACCCCAGTCGCGTTTTGCAAGTCAAATTCGCCATTATCCCGAAAAATATTGCCCCCCAAATCTTGAGCCGTACCGATATCTGGCAGCGATTTCCCCACAGCAGTCAAACCGTCTTCGGTATTTTTTTCAATGCGATTCTTCCGCACAACCGGCTTAGATTCCCCTGATAAAACAATACCGGAGCGATTTTCCAAAATTTGGTTATCAACAATCAAAGGAGCAGATTTATCTTGCAGAGAAATGCCGAAACCGGTATTTTGAAAAACATTGCGCCGCAGTACGCCTTTAGCAGTTTCCGCCGCGATCACCCCAGCCGCCGAGTTGTTTACAAATCTGTTGTCGAGAATCGCAGCATTCGCCGAACCTGTGATAAAAACACCTTCGCGCTTGGAAAGCGTGAAAGTGCAGTTAGCCACTGTGGGAGCAGTTGACTCAATCCAGACTCCGGTGCCGCGACTTTCCAAATTAGTGACAGTTACGCCGCGCAATTCGGCATCGGTTGCTAGCAGTATAGTGATATTTTGGCTGGCTGCGGTGGGACTGACAAATTTGCCGCTTCCTTGAATCAGAGTGCCGCTTCCTTTGTTTGTTTCGCTACCGATAACTTTGACTCCAGAGGGAATTTCCAAGGGGAATTTTTCGCCGCTGGCTGCGCTGTAAGTTCCCGGTGCTAGCTGAATAATTGTTCCCGATGCAGCGCGGACGATCGCGCGGGCGATCGTTTTCAAGGGAGCCGATTGGCTGCCGGCGGCTCCATCGCTACCTGTTTGCGGGTTGACGTAAAGTGTTGCCATGTTTTTGCTGTATGGATAATTTGCGATTCCCTTCGGGATAGCTTCGCTTCACGGGCTTTTGTATACTTTTCATTCTCTACTAAGCTGACCCCGGATCTATATTCACCTTTAATTTCGCAGATTATTTATTTGCAGGAGATCCGCAACATCACCCATCAGGAGCAACAACCGCCGGGGGGATTGCCCCTGTTCAATAGTCCGATTACTTCCTTAAACTGTAGGGTGTGTCGCCCTCAAACAGTCTCAAATAGTGCCGATAAATTCCAGAGCGACGCACCTTAAACCAACAATTAAACGGGAGCATCTCTTTTTTGCAAAAAGCATTTTTTTTACAGTGCGAGCGTCCCCGCTCGCTTGCTTATAAAACCAAGCGAGCGAGGACAGCACTATTAAAAGCAAAACTGAGATGCTCCCAATTAAACTGTGTACCGCGTCGCCATCAATATCTTTAAATAGTGGCAAAAATTTCAAAGCAATACACGCTACACTAAATAGTCGTACAGAATTAATTACATAAAGTTTCACTTAAAAGCATCATAAGCGTCAAAAGTATTTATGTAATTAAGTTTGTCCGATTACTTAAGAGTTAACATCTGTAGAGAGCTGGATTTGTTTGCTCGATCCTGTAAGCACAGGTGCGTCGCTCGATCGATTGTCTATATTTGTTAGGGATTTTTTATGGCGACACACCCTACGACTCAACTGGTGTCCACTGCACACCCTACCAACTCAATTTTTAGTTATCTTTATAATACAAGATGCCTCCAAAACTACTACAGTTTCATTTTGAAAAACAGCACAACTTGTCATTGCTGGAGCTAGTGCGGGAATTTTCCCTTGTTTGAGAGCAAGCATCGCCTCCGGTGTCGCATCAAAATCATCGATCCAGCCGTAATCTTCTACATACTTCAGAGTCAAAGCATTCCGATCGAGCATCCAAAAATCAATTCCATAACTGTTAATAAAATTTTGTAAAATAGCCCGATCGTCCGTATATTGAGCGCGAATTAAATCGCTAACTCGCTGCAGAAATCTGCTGTAATAGCCTTTTTGATACGGCACTGAATATTCCTTTGCCACCAAAACAGAACGCTGGCTGAATGTCGGTATGTTGTCGGCTTCGGAGGCGATTGAAGCAATCAGAATATTTTTAGGTTTTTGCTGAAAAAAATTGTACAAACTGGGCATTTTACCTTCTATATACCCGACTATCGGAAAGTCTTCAACAAAACAGGGATAAAAAACAACGGTAACAAGAATTGTGGCTGTGGTAATTAGTACAACTAAATTTTTGACATGAAATGTTGTTTCGGTTGTTGATGCCCAATGGCAGATTCCATCGATAATTAACGTTAGGACGATCGCACTTATCGACACAATAATAAATCGCAAGCTGTAGGCAGTATATCGTCCAGGTTGATAAAGCTTAAAAATGGTGGCGTGAGCCGCTAAAAACATCACCGATGATGCTAGAAATAGCTGAAGTAACAGCCAGATTTTGCTAGTAATGCGACTCGCTAAGGGAAAGGCCGATCGCCAAAACAGCAGCAGCGGAAATAACAGCCCCACACAGTGAGTTACAGGCGTAAACAGCGACTTGGGAAACATCCCGCTGCCCCTACCAGTCAGCCAATAATCTACCGGATTTGGACGAAAAAAAGCATTTCTGCCGTCTGCTGCAAATACGCCCATTTTCTTTGCTTCTGCTGCGGTATAAGTCTGGCCAAATTCAGAGTTATCTAAGGCATAGGGTAGCATTACTAAAAAAATAACTCCCAAACCTGTACTGCAAAATAGGTAATTAGTTCGATCGCCCGACAAGCGCAAACGGCCGTTTTCCCAGCTTAGCACGCGCAAAACTAAAATTCCGGCAGCAACCAAGGCGTAAGGAGGGTAGAATAGTCCGATTAGGGCGATCGCCCCCAAACATGGCAGCAACGAATTCCGGGATAAATAATATAAAAAACCGAGAAATATCGGATAGATAAAAGCTCTGGGCGTTGTGGAAGCCAAATCGTCAGTCATCCACATATGCTGATTTAGCAGCAAAGATGCTATAAATCCAGTCAGCGGCACCGGCAGCATTTCTAGGCAAAGTCCAAAACAGTAATAAGTGGAGATTAAGCCGAGAAATAGCGGCAATATTTTGTGCAATAATAGCGGGTGAATGCCAATTGTTGCTGCTATTTTGTAGAGCGTGCTGTATCCTGCCGGGGCGACTGATTGAAAGTAGTTAGCGATGAAATCGTTGGGGAATAATTGTCGATCGACAAACCGCATCATCCAGAAAACGTGTTGCCTCGCATCGTCTTGCACCACATACTCGGCGCTAAAGGCTTGCTGGATGCCTAAAACAGCATAAACTGCGGCAAATGTCAAGCTCAGAGTCAACCAAAATATTGTGCGCGATCGGGATTTTTCATCTACAGTCGCCGTCAAAAACTTGTGTAAGCTGGTTATTAATACCATTTTAGATTTTAGATTTTAGATTCGGAATCACTGATTCTCAAAAGTAGGACTATATCATATCTGGTCAATTACGCCTCATAAAAAACAGAAGATCGCCAGCTAACAATCATTTTCCCGGCCGCACGCCCGGAATTTTAAGGCGAATGCGATAAAGACTTTTACTTCCGGTAATGTAAAGCGTTTGGCGATCGCTTTCTCCCCAAGCTAAATTAGTCGCAGTCTCCGGCACAAAAATCTTCCCTAAAAGTTTGCCATCCGGCGAGAAAATCCATACTCCCCCCGGCCCGGTACTGTAAACATTCCCTTCTACATCAACTTTTAAACCATCGGGAACCCCGCTTTTACTCGCGTCTTTTAATTCAGCAAAAACTCGCCGATTCGTAACAGTTCCATCTGGCTTTACATCAAAAACAGCGATGAATCCCGCTTCCGAATTGTTGACATAAAGTTTTTGCTCGTCTGGTGAAAAAGCTATGCCGTTGGGTAGCACCAAATCCTTAACCAGCAAAGTTAATTTGCCATCTGGTGCCAGCCGGTAAACACCATAAAAACCCAATTCTTCCTGCTCTTTAGTAATACCGTAGGGCGGATCTGTAAAATAAATACTGCCGTCGGATTTAACCACCAAATCGTTCGGGCTGTTGAGTCTTTTGCCCTCGTATTTATCCGCCAATGTGATAATTTTGCCGTCTTTTTCGGTGCGGGATACGCGACGATTTTCGTGTTCGGCAGTAATTAAGCGGTTTTCCTTGTCTAAAGTATTCCCGTTAGCTTTTCCCGAAGGGCGGCGAAATATCTCAACTTGCTGATTTGAGGCAAATTTATAGATAATATTGGCGGGAATGTCGCTGAACAGCAAAAAGCCGTCTGGATGCCAAATCGGGCCTTCTATAAATTGGAAATCTCCTGCTACTTTTTCTAGTTTGGCGCTGTTATCTAGAATAGCTTGCATTGTGCTTTTTTTCTCCCTGTTTTCCGTCTTGGCGACCAACTTTGTTAAGTTACCCCTGAATTTTTGGCTGGGGTTGCTGGCTGCTAAAGCTAATATTATCAACAAACAACTGATTGTAGCAACTTTGACTGTCATGTTGGCGATTGTAAATTGATTGATCGAGCACTGATATTATATGCGCTTATATAATTATGAAGTTTGTAGTAAGGACTTTAGTCCTAAAAATTGATTAGAAAGGACTAAAGTCCTTACTACAAACCAGGTTCGTAGTGAGGACTTCAGTCCTTTCTAATCTTATACCAATTTCATAAAATAGCGCTAGATATTACCCCCCCCAACCCCCCTTACTAAGGGGGGGCTAAGACTTCATCTATAGCACATCTTTAGAAAAATGGTATTAAGCAGCAAACGAGACAAATAGAGAAGCAATACCGATCGCGATCGCACCTAGTCCCATCACAAAAGACCAGAAACGGTGATAACTGCTAACCGTCGTACCGCTATCGCTTTCAAGCCGAATCAAATCCATCCAAGGCGCGACACCCCGACGGAACCAACCCAAAGCGCTAACATCCATACCAATCAAACTTTCAACCCGTTTCATCCCAAACAGAAAATTACCAATCGGCCCAAAACGAGAAGCATAGCGCAGATAAATCATTCCCGTTTTGTCTTGCAGTTTTAGATCGGAACCAAACGCATAACCCGCATCGCCGCGACCAATTAATTCGCCTTGCAGTTTCGCAGGTTGACCGCGCAAAGGACTTGCATAGGGGTCAGACATTAAGGTTAAAACATCCAACTCTTCTGCTTGTGCGTAATTCGGGAACATCACCAAAGTTTTGAGCAAAATGCCAGTACCCAAACCGATTAAAGGACAAGCAAGCATCATCATCGGATTTACAGAATACAGCGAAATGCCGATCGCAAAACCCACCGCCAAGCCCAGAGTTTCCGCACTGTACAGCAGCAAATCGAACACAAAATTGCCGTACAATTTCCGCTTGCTCAAATGGTGGCCTTCCCCGACAATTCGGCCCATGTCAAACTCAATATCCAAGCCTAATTGTTCTGCGTAGGTGCTCAAAGCGCGAACTCGCTTACCAGTAAGCGGGTGAGTCGAATTCAACTCCATCCACCAAGCCCAAGGATTGAATATATCCCACAGAAATACTCGCCCAATCTTTTCCGGTTCTGAAGAAATCCGGTAAGCTGTGCCGGTAGAAGTAGCAGCTTTCGCATCATAAATGCCTAAAGCGCGAGTTCCTTCTAGCAAGCGGCTGGGTTCCGTTGCTCTTTGTCCTTCTTCCAAAATACCGTAAGCAATTTTTACCAAAGCGCGGGATAAAGCGTTGGGGTTTCCGGTAGTTTCGGCGGCAAAATGGTCGGCAAAATATTCTCGCGTCCGCGACAAATAC
>JBBSNU010000089.1:0-11482 GCA_038260455.1 Chroococcales cyanobacterium
AAATGCTAGGGTATTCAATTAAATTACTAATTCATTATCTAAAATTTGGAGATGTTCCAATTACCCATCAAAATCCCAGAAATCATTTTCGGCTCCCCTCTCGTATTTTTGCCCGTATCATACTCTGATTCAGCAACGCCCAAAATTACTAATAATCGTTGCGCTATTTCTTGGGGTGGACGACGAAAAGCCAAAATTACGCCGTAGTGCGTTCGTGAGGTATCAAAATAAGCTTGTATAAGTTTTTCAAAGTCGCTTCGGTTGTGCGTAACCAGCGTCCTTCTTTGGCTGACAGCGTAAGCGAGTTGTTCTTCATCACTTGCCTGAAGCTGTCCTGCGTCTCTTACGGTTAGAGCATCAAAGCCTCTCGCTTTCAACAAATCTGCGACTAATACATTGACATCCTCATCCAGGTACAAACAAATGAAGAAATTACTCATAAATCTCGCACCAACGGGTCAATTAAATCATCAGGAATTCGGTTGCGTTCAATATAAGTGTTAATCTCATCTTGATGGTCACTGTAATAGCTCAACGCATCGAATACCTGTGCCAGCGTTAGGTGAGGAAGACCGTTGGGAATTTCTTCAGGTGAGATGCCCATACGCCAAGTTTCAACGATCGCCCTAACAGATGTCCGCGTGCCCTTGACGATCGGCTCACCGCTCAGAATTTGCTCATCTCTGACAATGTAAAGATGTTCCGTTGTTTGAACCATAGCTGCAAATACCAGATCAAGTATTTCCCACAATTATAGTGCTTTTACTCGTTACCAGTTAAACCGAGGCAGAGCAAGAGTGATATGAGTTCCCAGGCTGGAGCCTGGGAACCAGTTAAAACCAGTTAAATTGCAGGTTAATTTCAGTAGGGAAACGGCACGGCGCCGTTTCTTGATTTGTTAGATACCCAACAGATAATCACCCGCCAATCGCAGTTTGCTCGCTGGAAGGTTCCCCGCTAGCTGGAGGCTCTACCGTATCGCCAAAGGCAATCCGTAGAAAAGGCGGAGCCAAAAAAGTCGTCAGAATTACCATGATAATAATCGAAACCTCCAGCGGCTTATCCAAAGCTCCGCTAGCCGAACCGATACCGGCAAAAACTAACCCGACTTCGCCCCGAGGAATCATCCCAACTCCGATCGCCAATCGATTGATTCCAGGCTGACCAAACACCGCCCAACCAGTCACCAACTTGCCAAAAATCGCCACTACAATCAAAAACACGGCAATCAAAAGTCCCGCCCGATTATCCGGCACTGTTGGGTTCAAAACGCCCAAATCGGCGCGCGCTCCCACCGTCACAAAAAAGATGGGTACAAACAAATCAGCGACGGGTTTCACCAACTCATCCAACTCGTTGCGGGCATCACTTTCATCTAACACTAAACCAGCCGCAAAGGCACCCAAAATCGCTTCGAGATGAATTGCGTTGCCGATAAAAGCCATGAAAAAAGCAAAGATAAATGCCGGCATGACGATATTACCGCGAGTTTTGAGTTTTTCAACTGCTGCGGCAAAGGTTTTATTAAAGATGCCGCCCAACAGAATTGAACCTAGCAGAAATGCAGTTGCACCAACGATCAAATAGATGACATTGACAACATCAATTTCACCTGTTTTCGCTAAACTAGCAACTACTGCCAAGACAATAATTCCCAGCACGTCGTCAATTACTGCCGCCCCGACAATGATTTGACCTTCTTTAGATTTCAGCCGTCCTAATTCAGACAAAACTTTTGAGGTAATTCCGATGCTGGTTGCCGTCAAAGCAGCCCCTGCAAAAATTGCCGGAATCGCCGCCGTGTGAAAAATTATCATCAAGCCCGCAGTACCCGCAGCAAAGGGAACTGCTACGCCGACAACAGCGACAAAGGTGGCTTGAATTCCCACTTCTTTGAGTTGTCTGAGATCCGACTCCAAACCAATTTCAAACAGTAGAATAATCACCCCCAATTCAGCCAGCACAGAAATGATTTCGCTCTGCGATTCAAACACGCTGGTGACGGCGGCAGGGGACATAGGATTTATCGACTGCAAAACAGTCATAATTCCTGAGTTGGAAGCTGACAGTCCGCCTTCGGGAAAAACGATCAGGTGTAAAGCGGATACGCCAACAATCACCCCTGCTACAAGTTCGCCCAAAACTGGTGGAAGATTAAACTTCATAGCCGCTTCCGCGCCTAATTTGCTGGCAAGATAAATCACTACCAAACTGAGCAGAACTCCGCTCAGAACGATCGGCGAATTTTCGGGATCGACTGTTGCTAGCAAAGGTATGGGAGTAACTAAGGATGCCATCCCAGAACTTAAAGCTGTAATTGTTGGGTTAAAAAACATGGTACAATGATGATAAGAAAGACATTCAAATCAGATAATTCTGGACGCAGACAAACTCAAGGAATCCGGTTTTTTAAAGGCTGGTTGTGCGGATTCAGATGTTCAAGCAAAACTGGAAAAACCCAAATCTGGGGGTACATCTTGCCACCGCCCTTGTCCGACGGCTTGAATTGCTTCTTTTAGCAAGATATCACCGGTATAAATTGCTCTACCGACGATCGCGCTTTTGACACCAATTGGTTCCAAAGCCAACAAACTTAACAAATCTGCGATCGAACTAACGCCGCCCGAAGCAATCACCGGAATCGAAATAGCGTTAGCAATTTCGCGCAAAGATTCCAAGTTCGGCCCTTCCATAGTACCATCGCGGTGAATATCAGTGTAAATAATTTCTGCTGCCCCCAATTCGGCCATTTTTTGCGCCAATTCGGTTGCTACAACTTCTGAAGTTTCCAACCAGCCTCTAGTAGCAACTTTGCCGTTTCTGGCATCGATTCCCACCAGAATTTGACCGGGAAATTCGGCGCACAATTCACCAACTAATTCCGGTTGTTCGACGGCGACAGTGCCGAGAATGGCGCGCTGAACGCCTAATTTGAGAATTGCCGCGACAGAAGGGCGATCGCGCATTCCGCCTCCTAATTGACAGGGAACGTCTACTGCGCGGACGATCGCCTCAATGGCTGCTTGATTGACGGGGTGACCCGCTTTTGCCCCATCGAGGTCTACCAAATGCAGCATTGTCGCGCCTTGATTTACCCACTCTCTGGCGACTGCGACGGGATTGTCGTTAAAAGTTTGAGACTTGGCGTAGTCTCCCTGATACAATCTGACGCATTTTCCGTCCAATAGGTCGATCGCTGGAATTACATTCATAAATTTGGGAATTGGGAATTGGGAATTGGGCATCGGGCATTGGTAAATCGGTTATTCGTTATTGCCAGCCCCAAGCGAGCAACAAATAACAAATAACAAATAACAACCAACAAATGACTACTGACTACTGACTAATGACTTCTACATTCGCAACCGCTGTTTAAATGAAACATAATCGATGATGATAGAGTTGACCACAAAGGAGTATTAACCTCAGCTTTTCGCAAAGCTTCTGCCGTCCAGTCGTTGCAAGTTCTCAAAATCGAGTAACTGTCTGCTGCTTCATAAAAACTGTCACTGTTGGAGTAGCCGTAGCTGATTTTTATTTTATTACCTGTTGGATCTAATTGGAACGAATTTTTAATAAACTTTACCATTTTTAGATAATTTTCTCCACTAATCTTAACAGATTTAGTTTCTGGATTTTGGGGAAAAATTCGATAACCTTGAACGTGCAGCGTAGACGGAGTAGGGAGAAATAGCGCGTTGAAAGCTATAACTGGGTTGATGGTTCCTGACGTGGGAGTTTCCAGCATAAAAGCTCTATCTCCCCAACCAAAAGATAAATATTTGTACTCACGATCGGCATCCCGACCTATTTGTGTTAGCGCCAAATATTGAGACCAGTTAAAGTATTGATTTTTAACTGGGACGATGATTTCAGTGTGGATGCCTTGGTTAGAAACTTGTACGGTAACTGTGCAAGTTTTTTGCGAGGACTGTCCCGATTTTCGGGGAGTCAGGTAGCCGATTGCTGCAAGTACAGCAACTAGGCCTAAATTAACAATAAAAACGCTACAAATTAGTTTTTTATTCAACATTTTTAGATGATATAAAAGTTTGTATAATTATCGATATGGTGCGTCGCCACAGAAATTTTTACTGCGATTTGAAGTTATGCTATGGCGACACACCCTACGGGAAAAAGAAGGACTGAAGTCCTCACTACTAACGATCGTAGCAAATTTTAAACTTGCGGGCGCTGCATCTTTGTGGGAAATAATTCTTGCAGGGCTCCATTGCGCTGTTCGGGGGTTTCCTTTGCCCAACTCGACAAACTTTCGTAGAAAAAGAAGGAAACGCCTGCAAAGTTTCTTTGACGGACTTCTTGCACTTGTTCTTGAATTTGATTCAGCGGAATTGAATTATTTTTCAAACCCGTTAAAATGCCGATCGCAGTTGGAATGTGCCCTTTAGCGAGTGTGACTTCTTCCCGTTCCAATTCGGCATTAAAACGCTTGATATCGCTGCGATAAACCTGGACTATAAGTTCTTCGATGTAACCGCGTCTTTCCCAGCTAAACCAGTCCTGCAAGTGGGCTGGTAAAGCAAAGTGCAGGGGATTCGGAGATAAGCTGACAATACATTTTTGTTTGCGGGATTTGATAGCGCGGGAAATTCGCCCCATGAAGTCGTTGATTTTGTCGGCGCGCCAGCGCACCCAGAAGGTTTCGCGGGGGTCATTGGAGGGAGGGCTTTTGATTTGATCCTGATACATTGAGATTGTTACCGGTTCGTAGCCAAATTCTACTGGCAAACCGAAATGGTCGTCAAATTGAATGCCATCTAGATCGTAATTATCGACAATTTCTAGGATTAAATCTAAGATAAATTTCTGGACTTCGGCATGAAAAGGATTCAGCCAGACTCGATCGTGCGTGCCTTCTTTCCAAATAGTTGAACCGTCGCGCCTGCGCGCCAGCCAGTCGGGGTGAATTCTGGCTAATTCTGATTCGGCGGGGGCCATGAAACCAAACTCAAACCACGGGATGACTGCGATACCTTTTTGATGCGATTGTGCTATAATTTCTTTGAGAATGTCTCGGTCTTTTAATCCTGGTGATGGATCGATCGCCTCTCCGAATACTCGTTTGGCGACAGCGCTGGGATAAAGCGTGTAGCCTCCTTGCCAAACTGTGGGATAAATGGTATTAAAATTGAGTTTTTCCAGTCGGTTTACAGCGTCAATGATGTTGTTGCGCGAGAAAATAACGTCGCTGTCAATATTAGTCAGCCAAATGCCACGCAATTCGGTTGTTGGATTTGTGGGCGGAGTTTGAGCCGAGAGGCTGGGGGAGAAAATGGCGGAGGAGGTAAGGGCGATCGCAAAAACAACTATTAAAGCCAGTATCCGCTGCCATTTGTACAGTTTTATCATCAATTTTTTGCAAACACCACAATCTAACATCATACTGTAGGGTGAGCACTGTGCACCTTACGCTTTACATCAGCGGGATAAATTCAATCCGATCTTGATACTCATTTTCAAAAGATGCTCCGGCAATTTCAATTAACTCATCAATTACTTTGCCCATATCTGCATTCAAGCGGATTGTGAGAATTCCTAGAACATGACGACCTTGGGCTATATGATCTGACAAATGAACTGGCATTGAGCGTCGGTTATTAGTAACAAGGATAAAGTTATTCTCCTCGCACCAGCATAAAATTTCCGGGTCTTTCGTTCCTTTCGGCGAAACACCTTCATCGCCAACCATCAAAACGACGATATCGGATTGATGATACAAAAGCTGCACCCGATAGTCAGGGTCTATATTTTCGTCTAACAAGTATTTAACAGTCATTAATGAACTCGATTCAGTTGTTGAGATATGTTTTTTTGTTCCTTAATTTGACGCATTTTTAAGACAAAAGGTGACGGGCTGCGGTCGTATTCAGCTTCAGATTTTAGGCAGAATTCTAACCAATCTCCTACATATTTACCGACTGTTTGTTGATTTTCAAGATAGTAGAGAATCGTAGCATAAACTTGAGCCATAGTCACTGTGCGAAATTTTTGAGCTATGGATTCTGGAGTTTGACCGCAGTGGATGTATTCGTAGAGAACGTGTTCGATACCCACGCGGGTTCCTTTGATGCGGATATCTTCGGCTGTTAAAAATTCAAAGTAATCTTCTAATTGCATTAGTTTGCATTATTTATGTGGATGTTGACTGTATCTTGAGTGTAGCACATTAGGTACTTCAGCCAAAGTGGGGTTAGTTGAAAGGGCGATCGCTTTTTGGTGGAGATGGGCGATCGCCCGCTGATACGCAGATGAAAGTCAGTCAAAAAATTACGATTTTAATGATGAAACCCCATCAATTCAAGCCCTATTACCCGTGATTCCCCCTAAGAATAACCAGGCAATTTCATCACTTGGCGGTAGTGCGCTTCAATCTCGCCCACCATTGGCGATTGACGCTTGCTACTCCACTCGCTGCGATCGAATAATTCCCCTCTCAAATCATCAACATCAATCGTTTTTACCTTACCTTCAGCAACAATTTGCTTACCGTTTACCCAAACACTATTTACCGCATTTGTCGGCCGTCCGAAAATTAGCAAACCAATCGGATCGGTGCGCGGCAGCAATGATAAACTGGTTAAATCATACAGCACAAAATCTGCTTTTTTGCCGACAGTCAGTGAACCCATTTCATCGGCGATATTCAAGCCTTTTGCTCCGCCCTGCGATGCCATTTCTACAGACTGGCGCGGTGTAATCCAGTGGCGGTAATCCAAATTCGTGATATTGTGCAGAATCGAACCCATTTTAATCGCTTCCAGCAAATCTTGAGAATCGTTGCTAGCAGCACCATCGCAGCCGAAAGATACGTTTACTCCCGCTTGACGATATTTCAAAATTGGTGCAATCCCGCTTCCCAACCGCAGGTTGCTGAGGGGATTGTGTACAACTGTCGATTGAGTTTCTGCCAGAATTGCGATGTCGGAATCTTCCAGCCAGACGCAGTGGGCTAAGGAAGTGCGAGGAGTTAAAAAACCAATTTTTTGCAGGTGTTCGACGGCGCTGCAACCGTATTTTTCGTGAGCTAGTTGTTTTTGGGCGGAGGTTTCTAAGAGGTGGGCGTGCAGGCAAAGATTGTAGCGATCGCCCAAATCGACGCAGCCTTCAAACAAAGCATCCGAACACAGTTGAATTCCCGTCGGTGCCAACAATATATTAACACCTTTTTCGGGTTTATGAAACTGTTTTATGGCTGATTCCATTAATTCTAAAGTTGCCTTTGTCGAGCGAATGTAAGCCCTGTGTTCGAGGCCGCCATCACCCGCAGGCATTCCCGCTGTCAGGGATTCATCTTGAATTAATGGCCCGATAAACGCGCGGATGCCAATTTCTTGATAAGCGCGAACTGCGGCGGCGATTGTCTCTAATTCTTGCCCCGGAATTAAAACTAAATGATCGACTACGCTGGTGCCGCCAGATAGCAATGTTTCTACCGCAGTACCGAGGGCGCTCAAGTAAACTTGTTCGGGATCGAGAGGCGTAAAATCGTACAATTCGCCAATCCACAACTCCAGCGGCAAAGGGGGAATAATCCCGCGCTGCCACATTTCAGAAGAGTGTGTGTGGGCGTTGACAAAACCGGGCAGCAGCAGCTTATTTTTGCCGTTGATTACTATTCCATCCCCCCCTTGGTAAGGGGGGGGAATTCAAGGGGGGGTGATTTTGGGCGATCGCACTTATGCAATTATCGGCCACTTGCACGTCGGCGGTTTCATAACCATCCTCAACTGAAATTAAGGCATTTTTAATTGTAAAATTCATAGATTTACCCTTTTTGGTGAATTTACATCTATTTATATTTTAGGATTAAATCATCTTCTTTTATCTCGTTCTCAGCGTTTTAAATATCGTTTAATCTCGTTCCCAGGCACAGGCTGGTAACGCATATAAGCGAGGCTCTGCCTCGCCGGTGCTTTACTGGAGGCAGAGCCTCCTGCAAGGCATTCCCAGGCACAGGCTGGGAACGATAAAACCCCAAAATAGTTATAAGATCGAAGTTGTTTGTGAGTGAAAATCACTATGAATCCCGATATTCTCCGTACCTTGGGCGTAGCGCCGAATGCTTGGAAAGTTGATGCCCAAATTGCCGACATCACCCGATCGCCGATCGCGCCTCAACCTGTTACCCTAGAAACAGAAACTAAAACCCTGCGTTTGGATTTAGCAAAAGCAGCAATGTTGGTGATAGATATGCAAAATGATTTTTGTCACCCCGACGGTTGGCTAGCACATATTGGTGTCGATATAACGCCCGCCCGAACTCCAATTAATCCTTTACAAAAATTGCTGCCAAAATTGCGATCGCACGCCATGCCAATTATTTGGCTCAACTGGGGAAACCGCCCCGATTTGCTGAATATTAGTGCAGCTTCCCGCCACGTTTACAATCCCACGGGCGACGGCGTAGGTTTGGGAGATCCCCTGCCAAAAAACGGCGCATCTGTTTTAATGGCGGGGAGTTGGGCGGCGCGGGTTGTCGATGAATTGGAACAGAAACCAGAGGATATTTGCATTGATAAATATCGGATGAGCGCCTTTTGGGATACTCCTTTAGATAGTATCTTGCGGAACCTCGGCAAAACTACACTTTTCTTCGGAGGAGTAAACGCCGATCAGTGCGTCATGGCTACACTGCAAGATGCTAATTTCCTCGGTTACGACTGTATTTTAGTCAAAGATTGTACAGCTACGACATCTCCCGAGTATTGCTGGCAAGCTACTCTTTATAATGTTAAACAATGTTTTGGCTTTTTGTCGGATTCTCAGGCTATATTAGAAGCGATTAAATAACTACGGAATTGGTCATTAGTCATTAGTCATTAGTCATTAGTCATTAGTCATTAGCAATAAACTTGGGAATTTGAGCGACGGACTAATGACTATGGATTCTCACTAATGACAGCCGAAACATATAGCAACCGTCCGTGACGGTTAGGAAGTTCTTAATTGCTAAAATCCAGAGTTTTCTTACTTCTTCCTTCTTCCTTCTTCCTTCTTCCTTCTTCCTTCAGCTACGACAATTAACAATTAAAAACAAAAAAATGACAAACCAGTGCATGATTCCTATTATGAAGTCTCCGAAAGACTACCAAGCATTTCGCATCAGTCCGGGTGATACTAATAGATTGGCGATTGTCTTCGATCCGGCAACCGCGAATGTTTCATTAACTGTTTGTGTCGAGATTTTCGATGCGGGCGGCAAAACTCCTCCCAACCGCCATCAATTGGCAGTAGAAATGTTTTTTGTACTCAAAGGAAGAGGGGAAGCCACCTGCGACGGCAAAACAGTTAGTATTAAACCGGGTGATAGTTTGTTAGTGCCTCCAACCGGCACTCATGTAATTGAAAATACGGGTAGTGAACGTTTGTACACTTTGTGCATTATGGTGCCAAACGAGGATTTTGTGGAACTAATTCGCAGCGGTACACCTGTCGAACTTGATGAGGAAGATATGAGAGTTCTCGGGCGATCGGATATGCTGGTGGCGTGCTAAGTTCGTAGTGAGGACTTTAGTTCTTTTTTAATGATTAAAGTCTTCACGGCGAACCGATCTATGATACAATTATGATATTTACAGTTAAGTTGCGGCGGAAATTGTCCCTCTCAATTTTATTACCCATTCTCGATTAAATCTAAAACCCATCTAACTATGAGCGTTATCTTTCACATCACCCGCAGCCAACAGTGGGAAGAAGCAAAACAAGTGCAATCCTATCGCGGGGATACGCTAGATACTGAAGGATTTATTCACTGTTCGACTTTGCCGCAAGTTCTGAAATCTGCTAATAAATTTTTTGTGGGACAAACAGGATTGTTGCTGCTGTGGATTGATTCTGAAAAAGTAGAATCTGAAGTTAAGTATGAATTTGCTGCTGGTGAGAATTACCCGCACATTTACGGGCCGCTGAATGTTGATGCTGTGTTGCAAATTTTTGAGTTGGAAGCGGGTGCAGATGGTAAGTTTCAATTGCCGGCAGAATTAACAGCCAGCTTGAAATAAACCTATTGCATAATTTTTTGATTGATCATTCAACCGCAGATGTCATACCCTTTTTCTAAAGATATGCTATAAATGAATTCTTAGCCCCCCCTTACTAAGGGGGGGTTGGGGGGGGTAATATCTAGCGCTACTTTATGGAATTGGTATCAAGCAGATGCAACACCGATAAACGCAGATAAATGTAGGCGCATTTACAAATGGTTGCTGGGGCGGGTTTATAGATATTTGGGATGTGAATTACAGATGGTTTGTGAACCCGCCCCTACCAATAATTTTATTGCAATTTTCCCCAAGTATTAATCAACTTCAATCAAGTCGGCCGCCAGTTTCAGCGCCTCTTCGCGAGTCGCAATTCTCCCTTCTACCCGCGCTAATTGAATTTGCATTAATAATTGACCTATGAGCGGACTTCTGGGAATATTCAACGATTCCATTAACTCATTGCCGCTAACTAATTGGGTGGGATGAGCGATAATGTCATCGGCATCAAGGTAGCGATTAATTAACAGGGAAATTTCATCAACGGCAACTCCCGCCGCTACGGCTAAAACTGCTAAAACTGGAAATACTATTCCTACATCCCGAAACAAAAAATATTGTTTTCGCAAAGACATTTCTGCAATCGGTTTTGCTTGCAGTTTGGGCAAGTATTTCAAAAGCCCGATCGCACTTTTAATCTCTGCATTGCTATACTTCAACCGCAGCAACTCTGTTTCAGCGATTATCGGGTCGGAATTTGCTAAAATAGCCAACTTCCCAACTGCCAACAACGGCGTTTTAATTGTATCTCGAATCGATCGCCCAAATTCTCTCCCCAAGTCTGGATAAATTACCGCCAAATCAGCAGCACAGGAGTCGATTTTTGTCAAGATATCGAAACGGTCGATCGCACTTGCAAACCAAATAGAAAACAAACCATCTTCGCAACCTTTACAAATCCAAGGAACACCGTGATTATTGCTCAACAAATAACCCAATTCCGTCCGCACCCGTTCCACCGCCACCCGACTCAACAACGGCGCTAATTCGCGAATCGCAGATTGAGTTTCCGGTTCGATCGCAAAACCCAACTGCGCCGCTTGACGGTAAGCTCTTAATAACCTCAGCGGATCGTCTTCCAAATTCGATCGCGAAATCATCCGCAGCAAACCCAACCGCAAATCAGTTTGACCGTCCAAAGGATCAATGATTTCTCCGGTAAAAGGATTGCAGGCGATCGCATTTATCCGAAAATCCCGGCGCAACAAATCCCCCTCCAGACTCCCCCCCAAAGCCTCCGCAAAATCCGCCGTACCGCCCGCAAACACCACCCGCGCAATCTGTCGTTCCGCATCCAACAAGACAAATCCGCCTTTGGTGCGATCGGCAATGTTTCGAGCAGTCTTCACCGCCCGTGTTAGCATAACGAAATCCAAATCAAAATAGTGCGATCGGCGTCCCAGCAGCGCATCCCGCACCGC
>JBBSNU010000090.1:0-11432 GCA_038260455.1 Chroococcales cyanobacterium
AAAGCTAAAAAGAAAGTAATAAGTCCGATCGCAGTCACTGCCTGGGCAATAGAATCTTTCAAGACAGCAAATCCGACTCCAACGGCGAGGGCATCGATGCTCGTCGCCACCGACAGCGTTATCAAAGTCCCCGTATCTAAGGGATTAAACTTTTTCTCGCATTCTTCACTTTGCAGCGCTTCGTAAATCATTTTACCGCCAATGAAACTCAAAAGCCCAAAAGCTATCCAATGGTCGATCGGTGTTATCAAAGAACTAAAACTCAGACCTGCCAACCATCCGATTACGGGCATCAAAGCTTGAAAACAGCCGAAAAATAAGGCTATTTTTAAAGCTTTATTGAGCTTCATGTGTTTGATTGCTAAACCGCTAGAAATAGCCACAGCAAAAGCATCGGCTGCTAGTCCCAAGGAAAGAAATACGGTAGTCGCTGCATCCATTTTTGTTAACTGTGAGATGTTATAAGTAAAGTATTCTCTTCGATTGTTTCACTTTACACTAAACTTTAATAAAATAACGAATTTATCATAATCGATTCATGTTTTAATCACATTTATTTCACAATTTGCTTGCTTGAAAAATGCCGGGATTAGCTGTAATGTAGGATGAAGAGTTTTTAGGTACTAGAGTTGAAAATGCCGCCATCTAAACCTTACCAGCCATTGCTGCTGAGATTACTGCACGGGCTTAATGGTGCGATCGCGCTTTTAGCAATTTTGACGGCATTTTTGGTGTACAACACCTATGACGGGCGGTTTGGTAAAGTGCCCGTGCCTCCAATTGCAGATATAATCGGGATTCACGGCACTTTCGGCAAGTTGTTGCTGTTAGGAGTCATGCCGGCTTTTGCATTGTACAGTTTCCACGCAGGTCAACAACGCTTGGTGCAGCCTGATTCTTTTGGGAAGCTGGCGCAGTTGGGAAAACCGATTTGGTGGTACAGTTTGCACCGGATTGTAAATACTTTAATGTTGTTAGCGCTGACTTTGGCGATCGTCTCTGGGAGTATGGTTAAGGAAGAATGGCTACCGGCGGGGGATTTGACGCAAGTTTGGTATTATCTGCACCTTTCTGGTTGGGTGGTATTAGTTTTTTGTCTGTTAATGCACTTGTTGATGAGTGCAAAAGTGGGGGGTTTACCGCTAATTTTGTCGATGTTTGATACTGCGTACCGCCGGGAGGATTCGCCTGCTGTTTGGTGGCGCAAAATTCGCTCTTTTGTCGATCGCTCTTAATTTGAAAATGAACAAAAATATTCTATTAATAGTTGTGGAAATCGTGGTAATGGGAGGTTGGTTGTTTGCTGTACTCGCACCTTTATTATTCCCCTAATCCTCTCCTGTAAAGTTTAGTTAACAATGTAGAATTAGGTTTGTAGTGCGGACTTCAGTCCGCAAAAATCATGACTTGCATTCCTCAGTCATTAGCCATTAGTCATTAGTCATTAGTCATCTTGCCCGCTCGCGACTTGTGCTGAGCGTAGCCGAAGCAAGTCGAATGGTGGTCATTAGTCATCAGCCATCAGTCATCAGGAAGGAGGAAGAAGTATTACATAGCAAGCTTTTGAGCGATCGGGCTTTTGCTTGTTACCAGTTCGAGCGAAAGCAGGGCCCATAGGCGAGGATGAGCCTACTTTGACGTCCCAGCTTATACCAGAGAGGACTTTAGAAGGTGTTTTAGTTATTAAATTTTCCTTCCTTAATTGTTGTGTTAAGTCTTGTTAAAAGTTATGTAAAGCGCGTACTGCACGCTCTAGGTTGAAATTTAGCGTTTTTCTTAAGAAAATCTTGATTTAGTAAGGTACGCGCCCGGACGCACCCTACGTTAATGTGTTTGGGAGCATCTCAGTTTTGTATTTGTAGTAGTGCGAGCGTCCCCGCTCGCGAGTATTATAATCGCGAGCGGGGACGCTCGCACTCAAGCAAAAAAATGATTTTTCCAAAAATGAGATGCTCCCATGTGTTTGGCGTTTTTTTTAATAAAACATTAAAAGTTTTGAGTTATTAATGAACCAAAAATGTGTTAAATATTTAATTCACATCTCAAAACTAAAAACTATTTTCGGTGCTAAATTGCCGCAGTTGGGCGATTTCTTTAAAGAACCTTGTGAGTGTGTTCGTGCTGTTTCACATTATCTTCAGTGCGAATAATGCGCTCGGAATTGAGGACTCTTTTGCGTTCTAAGGAATAACTAAAGTCGTTGCGAGCTGTTCCTGACGGAATGTGAACTTGAGCTTCGGGGCGGATTTTGTAAGTGCGGGCTGCGGCGATCGCCCGAAAGCCGAATTCGTCGCTAAACTGAGCTTCGGGGGGGAATTCCGGCAGCCTTTTGGGTGAGTCGCCCTCCAGCACCGTTCCTAAAGTCGTGCCCCAAGCCATTTCATAAGATGTGGGAATGCCCTTGACAATTGCTTCCAAAGCTGCTGAGGGGATAGCTTCGATGATTTTTACTTGATGAACTTCGCCTTCTTCTTTGATGAAGCAGGTGGCCAAGCCCACTGCGATGTAGTCGTCGGTGCAGAGATCGGGAGCGGTGGGATAAACTGTTGCAGTCGTCATAAGAAAAGCTTGGTAGTGGGGAAACCGGGAGGGAGAAATTAAGCGATTTGAGATTAGAGATTTGAGATTTTTGCCACGGATTTTTCCGGGGGATTTTATCTGAAAAATCTCAAACTGGCGGTTCTAATCTCTAAAATTGTTGTGTGAAGCTCCAAAGAGCCGATCGCGCCTGTGAGTCGATCGTACCACATCTAGCTATAGCCTTTATCAAAAAGGTGAGAAGTCAGTCGATTTTAGATTTTAGATTTTAGATTTTAAATTTTAGATTGAGGGATTGAGGGATTGAGGGAGCGATCGGTCAATACCTCATTTTTCGCACGAACCGCTATAAATGCCGGATGATGCGGCAAGGATTCCCCGCAGCCACGACGTTTGCGGGAATATCTTTGACAACAACGCTACCAGCGCCGATCGTGCTATTGTCGCCCACAGTCACTCCCGGACAAATAATACTGCCGCCACCAATCCAAACATTATTGCCAATATTAATTTCTGCGGCGAGTTCGCGGCCAGAAAGTCTAATTTCCGGGTCTGTGGGGTGCAAAGCGGTGTAAATTTGCACGTTGGGGCCGCACAGCAAATTTTCGCCAATATTAACTCGATTGCAGTCGAGAATCACGCAGCCAAAATTCATGTACAATCCGTTTCCAGCATAAATATTGCTGCCGTAGTCGCAGTAAAAAGGCGGCTCGATTTCGACTTTTGGGCCGAAAGCACCGAACAATTCGGCGAGAATTTCTAACCGTTTGTCTGGTTCGTCTTCGCGGGTAGAATTGTAAGTTCTAGCGAGGCGGCGGGCTCGCTGGCGTTCGGCAATTAATTGCTCGTCAGCAGCTAAATACAATTCGCCGGCGAGCATTTTTTGTTTTTCGGTTTTTTCCATAGATAATACGGCGGTTGAAACCGCTAAAAAGTCAAACTTTCGTCCATGTCAAGCGGACGGGAGCATCTGTATCTTCTTCAACTCGCACGCCTGCGGGTGCAAGTTTGAAAAGAAGCGGTTTCAACCGCCGCATCTGGCCGCGCACCATACCTTTAGAGTTCTGGTTGGGACTCCAAACAAACGGTTAAATCCAGATTGGTTAATTGCTCAAAAGCTCGATCGATAGATCCTTTTCTCCGCAAAAAACCAGTATTTGCAGCGGGGCAAATATACTGTAAAGTCGAAGGCGAAAATCGATCGATAATTGACTTCACGCTGTTAATTTGTCTGGGCCAGTGAAAAGTTTTTGCCGTCCGAATGGGTACTGGAGCGCCTTCGCGGTTGGGGAGCAAGTGTCTGCCGGAAAACAGGACTCCACCGCTGCCACTATCATAAAGACAAGAGGAACCCGGAGAGTGACCGGGAGTCCAAAATGCTTTTATTCGATCGCTCAAAGTAAATTCTCGCTCAAAAACCGTCACCCGCAATCCCGGAAGCAAATAAGCTTCCTGCTCCTGAATCAGGATATCGCACCCCGTGGCTTCCTGAATCTCCCGCGCCTTGGCGATAGCGCCGCGGTGGGTGAGAAACAGCAGCCGCACACCGCCGCATTCCTGCAAAAAGGTTTGGTTAATCTCATCCCAAGGGGGACAATCCACTAAGATGTTCGATTCGTTTTCTACAATGAAATAGGCTGTCGCACCCAGGGTATCCCGGTTAGGCGCGAAAGCAAAAATATTTGCCAGCACCAGCCGGGGCTGTTTGGAGACTGAACTCTGTTGTTTCAAGGAAGTATAAAGAAGGACTGGAATAAATATTATGTTTTTTTTACTATGGTTGCTCGTATTGGGTTGGATATCTTACTACTTGTTGCAGAGCAGCATCAGCCGCATCACGCGAACTCCGGTATGGCTGCTGTGGCTGGTAATGATGGCCCCGGCGCTGATTTGGAGCGGTTGGGTTTTAGTTAACGGCGCAAAAAAAACAGCACCGCCGGAATTGATAATTATACCTTTTGTGGTTTGCCCTGTGTTGTACTGGTTTTTGGTGCAGTTGGGCCGCAAGGAAATTACCCGATCGACTCCTGAGATATTAGCAGACTCGGGGAGCGAAACTGCAAAGCCAAAACCGCCCCTGCGCCCGATCGATTCAGCGGAAGAAGCGAGTTTGCGCGATTGTTTTCCTTGGTCAATTTACTTTTTGCGGGATTTGGAATTTCGCCCCCAGGCTGTCATCTGTCGCGGACAGTTGCGAACGAACCCGGAGGCCGCTTATCAAGCGATTCGGGAGAATGTCGAGCAGCATTTTGGCGATCGTTTTTTAGTCATATTTCAAAACAGCTTGAGCGGTCAACCTTTTTTTGCCCTAGTTCCCAACCCCAGCCGCCAATCAGCAGAAACTCCCGTCAAAACCGCACCTGTAACCAGACCCTTTTTCGCCTTAGCCTTGCTGCTAATCGCCGTGTTTACGACTACGATTGTGGGTTCACAAATTGCCGGAGTTACTGAAAAAGTTTTGCAGTCTAACCCGTCAATGTTGCTCCGGGGATTGCCTTACTCGCTTGCTCTAATTACAATTTTGGCATTTCACGAATCAGGACACTATTTAGCTGCCAAATTTTATAAAATTCGCACGACTTTGCCTTATTTTATTCCGATTCCGTTTTTCTTGGGAACTTTGGGCGCTTTCATTCAAATGCGGAGTCCAATTCCGCACCGCCGAGCTTTATTTGATATCAGTATTGCCGGCCCGTTTACGGGTTTAGTTGCGACAGTGCCATTATTAATTTGGGGTTTGCAGCATTCAACCATTGTACCGCTTTCTGACAATTCGGGAATGTTAAACTTTGACTCTTTTAGTCCAAATTTTTCGTTGCTGATGACTTTGTTGAGCAAGTTAACTTTGGGCGGTGCTTTGAATGCGGAAACTGCGATTAATTTGCATCCGGTGGCGGTGGCGGGTTATTTGGGTTTGATCGTGACGGCGTTTAATTTGATGCCGGTGGGACAATTCGACGGCGGGCACATTGTACACGCGATGTTCGGCCAGCGAGCAAGTATGGCGATCGGACAAGTTGCTAGAGTTTGTATGCTGCTGCTGGGTTTTTTGGAACAGGGTTTGCTGCTGTGGGCAATTATTTTATTGCTGACACCTCTCAACGATGAACCGGCGTTGAATGATGTTAGCGAATTGGATAACCGGCGAGATTTTTTGGGGTTGCTGGCGATCGGGCTTTTGTTAATTATTTTGTTGCCGGCTCCCAAGATACTCGTTCAGTGGTTAAATCTTTAGAAGGAAGTTCGGCTGCGATCGCGGTACAAGATTTAACCGATGTAACGGATTTAACCAACAGATGGATGTTGAGGTTCGAGGGAAAGTAAAGAATAAATCGGAGAAAAGAAGCAAGAAGGATTGAGTTATCGTCGCAAAAGCAGGAAAAATGGGAGGGAAGCATCTGTGTTTTGGATTTAATAGTGCCCTCGGGAGATCGCGCGCTTTGTCAAGCAGGGGCTTAGCGGGCGATCGCACTCCCACAAAAAAATATTTTTACAACAATCAGATCCTCCCCTTCGTATAGATCGCTACATATAGCACTTCTCACTCTCGATGAGGTATCGATCGATAGATCCCTCAATCTCAAATCTCAAATCTCAAATCTCAAATCTAAATCTGTACCTCACCTTTTTGAGAAAGGCTATAACTTCTTCAGCGCTAATAGAACCTGGCACAAAATCGTAAAACTCGATAGTAATTTGCTGAATATTGCAAAGCGCGGCATCGCTGGTTGAGTTAAAAAGGGCTTGTTCAGCACCTTCAATATCTACTTTGAAGACATCAATTAACTCAATCTTATGGTTATTTAAAAAAGTATCGATTGTGATTTCTTCGACTGAAATAATATCAGGTTCAATCCAGTCAATTGATAACGATAATATTTGGTTCGTAGTGCGGACTTTAGTCCGCTTCTGGATTGCGGACTAAAGTCCGCACTACGAACCGTTTTTGTTGTGGGAATCGACCGGACATGATATAATTCCCTGAAGACCGCGCACGGTAACTGCTTCCTCGCTAACAGTGTGGTATTCTCGATTTTCTGAAAAATATAAATTTATAGGTTGATTTTGGTCTGAAATAGCACAGTTAATTTTTTTTGATCGAGTTGTTTTCTGTGATTTGAGAATACACAGCAGGAACGGCTTCTATGGAGTAACACCGACAATTAAATTCACGACTTATCTCTCCGCTAAATTGACCGACATTTGCCCCTAAATCGATAACTAAAGACTGAAAGTCTATTAATTTGGTATAAATAATATGAGTTTTAAGATTTGTCAATCCTGAATGCTTTTGCCAGAAGTCGATAGATTTTGTTAAAAAATTATAAAGTATCATGACCGAGCTAATAAATCATAGTTTATAAATATAAGGTATGGTGCGTGCTGGAGTTTACTAGAAAAATTAATTAAGTGTAACAATACCTTGGTAGGATATACTCTGGCAGCTACAGTCCAACATCTTAAATCTAATACCTCAAATCGACATGAGCCAGCATCCAGACCGCATTGCCCCTCACGGCGGCATCCTGGTCAACCGCATTGCCACACTAGACCAAAGACAAGAATTTTTTGACAAAGCAGAAGTATTGCCGCGAGTTCAGCTTTCGGATCGATCGATCTCCGACCTGCAAATGATCGCCATCGGCGCCCTGAGCCCCCTCCAAGGGTTCATGAACGAAGCTGATTATCGATCGGTCGTCAAAGAAATGCGCCTCTCCAACGGTCTCCCTTGGTCAGTTCCCATCACCCTCTCAGTCAGCGAAGCAGTCGCCGACAACCTCAAAGAAGGCGCGTTAGTGCGCCTCGACTCCCCGGCTGGCGAATTTGTCGGCATCTTGGAACTCGCAGAAAAATACCGCTACAGCAAAGAAGAAGAAGCCGTCAACGTCTACCGTACCGACGACCTCAAACACCCAGGCGTCCAAGTAGTAGACCAAGCCGGGCCGGTTAACCTCGCAGGCGACGTTTGGCTGCTGGAACGCGAACTAGACGCCCGGTTTCCCCAATACCAGATTGACCCGGCGAAATCGAGACAGATGTTCAAAGAAAAAGGATGGAAAACTATAGTCGGTTTCCAAACCCGAAACCCCATCCACCGCGCTCACGAATACATCCAAAAATGCGCCTTAGAAACAGTAGATGGCTTGTTTCTGCACCCGCTAGTGGGGACGACTAAAGATGACGACATCCCGGCTGACGTGCGGATGCGCTGTTACGAAATTCTGCTAGAAAAATACTATCCAAAAGACCGCGTAATTTTGGCAATTAATCCGGCGGCGATGCGCTACGCCGGGCCCCGAGAAGCCATTTTTCATGCTTTAATCCGCAAAAACTACGGCTGCACTCACTTTATTGTAGGGCGCGATCACGCTGGAGTTGGCGATTATTACGGCACTTACGACGCCCAACACATTTTTGAGGAATTTGAGCCGGGAGAATTGGGAATTGTGCCGATGAAATTCGAGCACGCTTTCTATTGCAAGCTGACGGAACAAATGGCTACAACTAAAACAAGTCCCAGCAGTCCCGAACAACGGGTGCATTTGTCGGGAACCAAGGTGCGGGAAATGCTGCGGGCTGGAAAATTGCCGCCGCCACAGTTTTCTCGACCGGAAGTTGCAGCCGAATTAGCTAAGGCTATGAATATTTTTAGTTACGAGATTTAAGTCGTAAATTACCCGACACTGACCTGAGTACAGGTACAGTGCGGGCTTTCAATAGCCCTGAGATGATCTGCAATGTTGCAAAACAATCTCGAACCTTCGGGTTTATTTACGGAAACCCCAAGAGCAGCAATATTCTTGCTCCCATTCAAATCTGCATCACCACGCCATCCACAATGACCACACTTAAAAGTCTTGCCAGACCGATAGGATTCACCCTGAACAGGATGGATATGGTTGCAATTGTGGCAAGGAAAGCGAAGTATATCTAGGATCAACAAACAAGACTTTTACACCATGTTTTATGGCTTTGTAAACCAAGAATTGCCGCAATTGGTAAAATGCCCAACTATTGCTAAGCCTCCGCTCTTTTTTAGAGCGTGGCTGCTGATTGGTATGTTCTCTAATTCCCGTCAAATCTTCTAAAGTAATAGCTTGGTTACTCAATTTAGCCCTAGATATCAGTCGGTGGCTGATGGTGTGATTTACCAAGGACTGAAAGCGTTTCTCCTTACCCGACAACCGTTTCAACAATTCCCGACATCTGTGTCGATTACTGCGTGTGCCTCTCGTAGCCTTTTGTTGGAGATTCGCTCTAAGTTGGGCGTAATGATTCCTAACTTTGGTAATTTCTTTACCGCTAAATTTATCCCCTTCAGATGTAACAACAATGTCAGTTCGACCCAAATCGCAACCAAGAACACTATCAGTTTTGATTGGTTCTGGCGGCATAGATTCAAGCTGAATATTGAGATAGTAAGTGCCATCTTTGCGCTTTACCAAGGTGGCTGTTTTGGGGGTTTGTCCCTTCAACAATCCAACCTGGTAGTTACCAATAGCCAGCTTAAATCGCTCTCTACCGCCAGTAGTAGTCAAGCTTACAGTCCAGTCTTTCTCTCTAAAAGAAAAAATACGAGGATCGTAAGTGACGCTAGTTGGGGCAAAGTTCTTAACTGGCTTACCATCTTTCTTCGCCGTCTTCCTATTACCAGAGACCCGTCTAATCGCATGAATAGCCAACTGAGCAGATAAGCCGAACCTATCCCTGACATCGTAATAAACCAAGGATTGCATCGCCAGTTCGTTTGTCAGAGTTGGCGGCACAGTCTGATTCACGTATTCGCAAGCAGAAGCAAACGCCTGAAGAGTTGCATCAATTTTGATGGATTGCTCAGGCGATACTTCAATCTTGCAAGATACTGTCAGGACTTGTTTCATAGCTTCATTATACATCAATACGTGAAACTTTACCAAACAACAAAGATTTGTTCGCTTGCCTCATACACCGCATCTCTTGTCAATATCTGCGATTGTCGATTTATAGATGCGGTGCAATCTCCGGGCGAACGCGCATTCCTCCCGTCGCTCATCTGGGTACAGATAGAGCGCGGGACTCCTGCTGTTTTAGTTGAACTTTGGTATTGGTGGCATTCTGAAAAGTTAAAATTTTTGAGTTTTGAGTGAGGAATTTGAAAATTTCACCTTGAAACTCAAAAGTTAAAACTTAAAAGTTAAAAAATATTTGAATAATTAACAGTCAAAATCTACAAAAATTCGGCAAAAAGTGGTTTGATAGGTTACTTATAGTGGTAAGGTGCGGTGTGCATCGCCGGCAAGGCGCAAAGGTTCTGCATCAGCCCGGATCTAATTAAATCCCCAAAAAATCTTGAGCGGTATTTAAGTTAAAATTCAAAATAGAAAATTCAAAAGCTATTTAAAAATGGGACTGAAGCGGCGGGAATTTTTACAGCAAGCTGGCCGGATGCTGGCCGCGATCGGCATCAGCGAAACTTTGTGGTTGCGGTTGGGCGATCGCTACCTCCAAGCCTTGGCCCAGCCGACTGCGCGTAAATTGGCTTTGTTGGTGGGGATCAATAAATATCCAGACTCGCCTCTGTATGGCTGCGTGACGGATGTGGAATTACAGCGGGAATTGCTGATCGATCGGTTTGGATTTGCGCCGTCGGATATTCTGACCTTGACTGACGATCGAGCTACTAGGGAAAATATCGAGACGGCTTTTGTCACTCATTTAACCGAACAAGCAAAACCAGGTGATGTGGTGATTTTTCACTTTAGCGGCTGCGGTAGTCGAGTCGGTTCGATCGACTCTCCCGGCAAAATGCACAATAGTTTGGTGCCGGCGGATGACGTTGTACCGCTGTTAGCAAACCGAGTGGTGAACGATATTTTAGAGGAAACGCTGCTGCTGTTGATGCGATCGCTCGCGACAAAAAATGCGATCGCCATCCTCGACACCAGCTACACCTATCAAAAATTCCCCAAAAACGGCAACTTTCGCATTCGCTCCCGTCCGCGCTCCACCATCGGCCAGCAAAGCATCGGAGAATTAACGTTTGCCCAAGGCCTCACATCCACTTCAAATCTCCGTCCGGCGGCCGTGGTACTTGCTGCTGCTGCGAATTCGCAACTCGCCGCCGAACAACAGTGGAACGGATTTACCGCTGGTTTGTTTACCTACGCCCTCACCCAAACTCTGTGGCTAGCAACTCCCGCTAGCAGTTTGAGTGTCAGTTTCAGTCGCGCCGCGGGTACTGTTGAGGAAATGGCGGGGTTATTGCAACAACCGCAAATTCGCCATGACAAATTAACGGCACCGCCTGCAGTTAATTTTTCAGGTTTAATGTTGAATTCTGCTGCGGCTGATGGCGCTGTGACGGCGGTGGAAGATGGCGGCAAAACTGTGCAGTTGTGGCTCGGCGGTTTGTCGGCGGGGGTTTTGGAATGGGCGGGGAACTCGGTGTTTGCTGTGGATTCGTCTGCTGCTGCGATCGATGGCAATTCCCTAGGGGATGGCTACGCTTCACTACTTTTGGTGCAGGCTCGCACGGGCTTTTCTGCTAAAGCTCAAATTTTAGACGGGGGCGATCGCCCAAACAGACAATTAACCGCCGGCGAACTCGTGAGGGAAGAAATTCGGGTATTGCCGCGAAACATCGGTTTGACAGTAGCTTTGGACTCTGGTTTGGAACGCATCGAGCGGGTAGACGCTACGAGTGGCTTTGCGACTGTGCCGCAAGTTGCGGTGGTAGGGAGCGATCAACCCGCTGACTATCGGTTTGGCCAAGTCCCGGAAACGATTTTAGCTGAAACTTCGTCGGATCGGCCTGTTTTGTATCAACGGCGCTACGGCTTGTTTTCTCTGGCCCAAAGGCCGGTTCCCGACACGGAGGGCGACGGGGGAGAAGCGGTGAAGGTGGCCGTGCAGCG
>JBBSNU010000091.1:0-11430 GCA_038260455.1 Chroococcales cyanobacterium
GTGAATTTTTTGCGAAATTCTGCCTAACTGACGCACCCTACTTCACTACTTCACTGAGAAGAAAAGTCAGGGGTAGGGTGCGTCAGAAAAGCTAATTGTCAATTATCACTTAAAATCTCATTTTGACGCACCATTTATTTATTCGTTGGTGCGTCAGAATGAGATTGTGAATTTTTTGCGAAATTCTGCCTAACTGACGCACCCTACTTCACTACTTCACTGAGAAGAAAAGTTGTGCTAAAATAATCAGAATATATTCCCTTATTTTCAAGGCGATATTACCTATGCTCCCAGAATTAGAAACACAACTTCTTGCCTTAACTGCGACGGAGAAAGCTGAAGCAATACGGCTGTTAACCCAAAGTTTAAATAATAGCTGGCCGGGAATTACCAAGACTCCCGGAGTTTGCGGCGGCGATGCTTGTATTGCCAAAACTAGATTACCCGTTTGGCTGTTCGTGAGTTTGCGAAGTCAAGGTGCAACAGATGCTGAAATTCTGCAATTTTACCCTTACTTGAATGCTGCAAACTTAGTCAACGTCTGGACTTATGCTGAGGAAAATTCAGAAGAGATTGCAACAGCATTGCGAGAAGAAGCCGCAGCAATGATTCAGGAAGTATAATTTATGGCACGTCTTTACGCAGATGAACAGTTCCCGTTTCCTGTTGTGGCACTGCTGCGAAATTTTGGTCACGATACTCTGACTATTCAAGAGGCAGGAAATGCCGGAGATGATGACCTGGAAGTATTAGCATTTGCTGCGAATAACGATCGCGCAGTTGTGACCCAAAATCGGCGGCATTTCATACGCTTGCACGCTCAACAACCCAACCATTCTGGCATAATCGTATGTACAGACGATAAAAATCTAGAAAGATTGGCAACACGCATCAATGAGGCTATTTCTATGGAGGAAATTTTGAGGGGTAAATTGATTCGAGTCAACCGCCCGTTGCAGTAAGTTCGTGAAGCGTAGCTATCCCGTAGGGAATCGCCCTTTTTCAATTTTCCCATTGCCAATCCAATAAATCGCCATTCCCCATCACTTCAATTTGCCGCCCGCTATCGAGATAATTTAAAGAAATTTGCAAATAATTCTCGGGTTTGTAGGGTAATTTTTGGGGCCACTCGATCGCCACAATTCCCAAATCCATTTCTAATCCGTCCCAATAACTTTCTAAGTGCAAAGCCTCTGCTTCTTCGGGTTCCAGTCGATACAAGTCTAGATGATACAGCGGAACTCGCCCTGCAAAATACTCGTTAACGAGGGTGAAAGTAGGACTTTCTACAGATTCGGAGATTCCCAAACCTTCAGCGATACCTTGAACTAAGGTAGTTTTGCCGGCTCCTAAATCTCCTTGCAATAAGATTACGGTGCCCCCGGGGAGCGATCGACCTAACGCCACACCAAACTTGCGCGTAGCCTCAAAATCTGGCAGCAAAGTTTTCATTTTAGTTATTTGTTGCTTGTTATTTGTTATTTGTTATTTGTTACGTGTTCTTTGTTATTTGTTACTCGTTACTCGTTTGGATCTGCTAATAACCAACAGTCAACAGTTAACAGTCAACAGTCAACAGTCAACAGTCAACAGTTAACAGTCAACAGTCAACAGTTAACAGTTAACAGTTAACAGTCAGCAGCTTAAATGTTCTGGGCGCGCCCGTACCAACGCAGCAACATGGCCGCCAACCTTTGAGAATTATGGCGAATTAAACCTGTATTTTGGTCTTCATCCATGACATTGGCGATGACAATTCGCCGGCCCAATTGCGTTACGGCTTCTCTATCGAGCACCACCGGATAGGAATTTTCCTGAGAATAGCGGATCAAGGCTTTTGCAGAAGGGACTTTTCCTTGAACTACTACAGCATCGAACAGGGGCCGACCGCAAGCGCGATCGATCGCCCGAATGTGATCTGCAACACTGTATCCGTCAGTTTCCCCCGGCTGAGTCATAATATTGCACACATAAATGCGCGGAACTTCGCTGCGGGCGATCGCCTCTGCAATTTCCGGCACCAACAAATTCGGAATCACGCTCGTATAAAGACTCCCCGGCCCAATAATTATAAAATCCGCTTCCCTCAGCGCGATCGCCACCTTGGGCAAAGCGGGAGGATTAGCAGGAATGCAGCCTATTTTGACGATTTGTCCGTTAGCTTCGGTAATGCTGGACTCCCCCTGAATTATCCTGCCGTCAGCCAGTTCTGCCCACAAAGAAACGTCGCTCAGAGTAGCCGGCAGCACCTCTCCCCTCACCGCTAAAACTTTAGAACTCGCGGCGATCGCCTGTTCCAAATCTCCAGCAATATCGCTCATCGCCGTCAAAAACAAATTCCCAAAACTGTGACCCACCAAACCGTCACCGGCCTGAAAACGATATTGAAATAACTCAGTCAATAACTTTTCCTCATCTGCCAAAGCTGCCAAACAATTGCGAATATCTCCCGGCGGCAGCACCCCAATTTCCCGCCGCAGCCGCCCGGAAGACCCGCCGTCATCGGCCACGGTGACAATAGCAGTGATTTTGGCACTGTATTCCTTCAATCCCCTGAGTAAATTAGAAAGGCCCGTACCCCCTCCAATTGCCACAATTTTCGGGCCGCGGTGCAAGCGGCGGTGGTTGAGGAGTCGATCGATCAATTCCTCATTCCCTTCCGGCATCAGCACTTGAGTAATCGAGTTCAAACTGCGAGTTTGCCCCCACAGAATTAACAAAATCCCGCCAGCAATCACGATCGGCCCCGACACGTAATTGGGAATAACTTCTGCAATCCACGTCAAAAAATTTTTCAACAATTGCAACAAGAAAAAAATCGGAGTCATCCCAGTCCAAATCGCTAAACCCAAAGTGGCAAGCACCACACCGCCAGCACTGATCAGCAGCCACCGTTTCACCAACAGTCCGGGGGCCAACCACTTAAACCACTGGTGAACTCGCCCGTTCCGCAAAGAAGGGGGGTAAGGATTTTTGGAATGGGCAATAACCTGCTTGGCTTTAGCCAAGACGCGAAGGGCTTTAGGAAATGAACTAATTGACATGGTTAATTAGTCTTAAGGGTATTGGAACAGCTCAATCTGACAAATTTACAATACAAGAGAGTTTTGATTCTGGCAGTCTATTTAAGTCATTAATTATTAGTCATGAGTCATGAGTCATTAGGTAGACTGATGACTGAGGACTGACAACTTATTGATAACATCCTATGGCTGAGCCACTAATCGAACTCAAGGGGGTAAGTAAGTCCTTCGGCCAGAACCAGATCCTCGATCGAGTCGATCTGAGCATTTATCGGGGAGAGGCCCTGGCAATTATTGGCCCTTCCGGGACGGGGAAATCTACGATTTTGCGGATAATTGCGGGTTTGTTGGCCCCGGATGCCGGTGAGGTTTTCGTTCAGGGACAGCGCAGGGTGGGATGGGTAGACGACGTAGCAGATCCGATCGGAATTGGGATGGTGTTTCAGCAAGCGGCTTTGTTTGATTCGCTGACGGTGGAAGAGAATGTCGGTTTTTTACTGTACCAGCATTCTAAGCTGCCGCGCCCTCGGATTCGGCAATTGGTCGAGGAGAAGTTGGATATGGTGGGTTTACCGGGAATTGGCGAACGCTATCCGGCGCAGTTATCTGGCGGAATGCGGAAGCGCGTAAGTTTTGCCCGCGCCATCATGGCGAATCCCGATAATGACAGGGACAATCCAGAGGTTTTGCTCTACGACGAACCGACGGCGGGCTTAGATCCGATCGCATCCACGGTAATTGAAGATTTAATCCGCGACTTGCAGAAAGCTCAAGGAGTTTGCAGCACTTATGCGATCGTCACTCACCAAGATAGTACCATCCGCCGCACTGCCGATCGCATCGTCTTTCTCTATCAAGGCAAAGTGCAGTGGGAGGGAACTGTCAGCGACATTGCATCGACAAATAATTTGTTAATTAAACAATTTTTTAGCGGCAGCGTTACCGGCCCGATTCAAGTGATTGGATAGTCCGTTGGCAGTTGTCAGTTGGCAGTTGGCAGTTGGTAGTTGGTAGTTGGTAGTTGGCAGTTGTCAGTTGTCATTTGGCAGTTGGCAGTTGGTAGTTGGTAGTTGCCAGTTGGCAGTTGGCAGTTGGCCGTGGTTAATTGTTTGTATTATTGGGAGATCAGATATGTCACAAACAAATTTTCAGAAGTTAGATGGGGTGCATCTCAGTTTTGCATTTGTAGTGCGAGCGTCCCCGCTCGCGTGCTTTACACAGCACGCGAGCGGGGACGCTCGCACTGTAAAAAACATCCTTTTTGCGATGCAGGAGATGCTCCCGTTAGATGTTTATAAATTAGCCGAAAAATTAGCTGATGAAATTTGGAATATAGTTATAAAATGGGATGCACTAGCAAAAGATACGGTCGGCAAGCAAATTATTCGCTCTGCTGATAGTATTGGTGCTAATATTGCTGAAGGAGATGGTCGAGGGAGCTATCAGGATAATCGGCGATTTATCAAGATTGCCAGAGGTTCTTTACATGAAACAAAGCACTGGTTGAGACGGGATTATACTAGGCAACTACTAACAAGTACGCAAGTAGAAACACTCAAGCCAATTATTGACTAACTGTCGCCCAGGCTAAACGCCTATCTAAAATCTATAGGCAACACATCAGACAAAAATTAAAAACTATCAACTGTCAACTGCCAACAGTCAACTGCCAACTGCCAACTGCCAACTGCCAACTGCCAACTATCAACTGTCAACTGCCAACTGCCAATTGCCAAAGGAGGCAATATGCGATCGCGAACTGTAAGAGAAGGTTCTGTCGGGTTCTTAATTTTAGTAGGAATCGGTTTATTTGGCGGCTTACTGCTCTGGCTGCGGGGCGTGCAGCTAGGGAACCGCAGCTACAAATTCGCCGTAGAATTTGCCAGCGCCCAAGGAATGCAAATAGGCACGCCCATCAGGTATCGTGGGGTTGCAGTCGGTAAAATTACCGCCCTCAAAGCGGGTTCCAACGGCGTAGACGTGACGCTGGAAATTGCCCCCGGCACTTTAGTCATTCCCCGCGATGTTACGATCGAAGCGAATAAATCCGGTTTAATTGGCGAATCGTCGATCGACATTACCCCCAACTCGATTTTGCCAGAATCGTTACTTACCGCCAATCCCGTTAGTGCCGACTGTCCTCCTGAGATTATCTGCCAAAATTCGCGCTTAAAAGGTCAAGCAGGAGTCACTATTGACGAACTTATTCGATCCACAGTCCGCCTAGCTAATTTATACACTGACCCCGCGCTGTTCAACAATATTAAATCCCTGGCAAAAAATACAGCTAACACAGCTAAAGGTGCAGCTAAACTTACTCAAGATTTATCTAATTTAACTCAAACTGCCCAAGCCGAAATAAAAACTTTGAATCAATCTGTCAGGGGAGACATTGGCACCTTAAATCAATCGGTAAAAACCGAAATAGCAAGTTTAAATCAATCATTAAAGGGAGAAGCCATTAGTTTAAATCAATCACTAAAAGTGGAACTATCAGGAGTCGCAAATGATGTTTCTCAAGTAGCAGCTACGGCGGACACATCCACAAAAGCCGTATCTGCCGCTGTAATAACTTCTGCTAATTCAGTAACTCAAGCAGCCAATCAAGTTACATTAACAGCCAATCAACTCAATTCTTTAGTCGCAACCAACCGCGCCAGTTTAGTCTCAACTCTGAATAACATCAATCAAAGCAGTCAGGAACTGCGGGTAGCTGTCAGCAGTTTGAGTCCGACAATTAATCGCATCAACCAAGGACAATTGCTGAACAATTTAGAAGTTTTATCAGCGAATGCTGCCCAAGCTTCTGGTAGTTTGCGAGATTTATCCAGCCAGGTAAACAATCCCGCCACTTTGCTATTATTGCAGCAAACTCTAGATTCTGCACGAGCTACATTTCAGAACGTGCAGAAAATTACTTCCGACGTAGATGATTTGACGGGAGATCCGGCTTTCCGCAACAACATTCGCAGGTTATTCAACGGATTGGGAGGCTTGTTGGGTTCGACAGAACAACTGCGACAGCAAGTTAAAGTCGCTCAAACATTAGCTCCAATTTCTGATAAAGAAAATGCGATTACAACTGTGGAAACTCAATCAGTAGAGCCGGGATTTCCCAGCTTGCACAAACAGCCAAAATTGCCTCTTATACCTCCTAAGACTGCAAGATTATCAGAGCCAAATCCTACTGAAAATGCTCAGTAAAAAATGTTATTATTGAATAACAGCAATTCGGAAAAATTGGCTGCTTTCTCTATGTTTAAAAGTGCGAAATGTATAAACTACAGTTGCGGATGTAGCAGTGCAGAGGTTTCAATTGGGAGCATCTCAGTTTTGCAAAAAGCATTTTTTTATTGTAGTGCGAGCGTCCCCGCTCGCGTATTATACTCCAATACGGTTCACTTAAGATTGTCCGAAGAGAGGAACGAAGCAAACAAGAGTATTTATTTTTCATGATTTTTTACGGCCTGGATCGTCTTAAGTAAACCGTATTGTATTATACTCGCGAGCGGGGACGCTCGCACTATAAATGCAAAACTGAGATGCTCCCTTTCAATTAGTAACGCGAACACTCCGATTTTAAAATTTTCATGCAAATTCCCCAAACAACAAACTTTGAATTAAAAAAATAAAAAAAATGACCAAAACATTATCGAAACCTGTCGAAACTCAAACCAAAACCAAGTACACTATAACTTGGGAGAAATTACCAGAAGACTTCAAATTACCAGACGATCCTGTGGAAAATATCGACCAGCCACTTTTAGCCGCCGCCCTCAGAGAATCCTTGGAACTCGCAGGATTCATTTTAGCTTCAATGCTGATAGCTTCCAACTTTGGACTTTGTGCTAAAGTCAACGACAAAACAATAGTAAAAGCACCGGATTGGGTGTACGTACCCTCGGTATTGCCAGCCGAAGCAGGAGAAGTTCGCCGCAGTTATACCCGCACTGCTGAGGGAGAAGTACCCGCAGTAGTGATGGAATTTTTATCTGATACAGACGGCAGTGAATATTCAAATAAACCGACATATCCTTACGGAAAATGGCGGTTTTATGAGAGAATTTTGCAAGTACCGATTTATGTAATTTTTAATCCTAAATCGGGAGTGTTGGAAGTTTACAGACTCTCGGAATTGGGAGAATATGAACTGCAAGAACCGGATGCTAATCAGCGATTTTGGATAGAATCAATGGGTTTATTTCTGGGGGTTTGGGAAGGTGAAAAATCTCAGAGAACGGGTTATTGGTTGCGCTGGTGGGATGAGAATGGCAATTTGTTGCTGTGGGGTGTCGAAAGGGTTCAGCAGGAACAACAGCGGGCCGAACAGGAACAACAGCGGGCCGAACAGGAACAACAGCGGGCCGAACAGGAACAACAGCGGGCCGATCGACTTGCAGAGTATTTAAGAAGTCAGGGTATCAATCCCGATGAAATTTGAAGGTGCGGGCAAACCGCGCGATCGATTGAATTAAACGTAACTAGAATAGGTGATTGGATCGATCGACTTGACAAATATTTGATTTTGTGTATCCTGTAAAAAGTTCAAATTTTAAATTGGGAGGGGCGATCGTTTTGCGATCGAACTTGGGCAATCTAGAGATAGGTGCTTTGCGAGTGCCTGGAAAACAGCGAGGCCAAGATTTAGCAATGGAAAGTACACAGAAAAAATCTAGTGATCGTCCGGTTCATCGGAGCGATCGAATTAAGCAGATTTTTGCGTTAGTATCAATGGTGTCGTTTGGTGGTTCTGCGATTTTTGGTATTGTCAGTCTGTTCACCAGCGGTTTGAGCAGTCAGCACCAACAAAAACAGGCGACTGTGGCTGTTTCTCAGGAGTCTCTGCTGGCGGCGCAGGAACGGGGATATGAGACGGTTTTGCAGCGGGAACCTCAGAATCAGACGGCTCTGGAGGGGTTGGCAAATGTGCGGTTGGGGATGAATAATGGCAAAGGGGCGATCGAGCCTTTGGAAAAGTTGGTGAAGCTAAATCCTGACAGAGCTGATTATCAGGCGCTGTTGGCCCAGGCGAAGGGGAAAAAGTAGGGAAAGGGCTACAAATTCAGGTGAGTTCAAAGGTTAATATATGAGCCAAAATTTAGACGCTATGCCTATAAAATGCAAAATTTGTGAATCAGATTGCCGTCATTTTGCTAGCGCTAAGGTTCTAGCTAAATACGATATAGATTATTTTCAATGTTCTAACTGCGGATTTGTTCAAACCGAGGAACCTTACTGGCTTGACGAAGCTTATTCTCAGGCCATAGCAAGTAGTGATGTTGGCTTAGCTTATAGAAATATTTCATTTTCACATTTTACAAAAATTCTGCTTTTTAACTTCTTTAATCATCAAGAAAAATTTCTAGACCACGGAGGTGGCTACGGTTTATTTGTCAGGTTGATGAGAGATGCGGGATTTGATTTTTACTGGTTTGACAAGTTTTGTCAAAATCTTTTTGCTCAAGGCTTTGAGATTGATGAAACAGAAAACAACCAATTTGAATTAGTGACTGCTTTTGAAGTGTTTGAGCATCTAGTTCACCCAATTTGCGAGTTGGAAGACATATTAAAAGTTTCCAAGAATATTTTATTCAGCACAGAATTGCTGCCAGAAAGCAATCCTAAACCCGATGAGTGGTGGTACTACGTGCTGCACGAAGGTCAACACATTTCTATTTACACACCTAAATCTCTGGCTATCATTGCCGCTAAGTTCAATCTCAATCTTTATTCTAATGGTTCGTCTCTACATTTGCTGACTGAAAAAGAGCTACTGGACAATGTATTTGAACAATTGGCAAAAGGAGAATTAGCAGCGGTCAATAAAGAGTCGCTTTTACAGAATGATTACTTAAAAGCTGTTCAAAAATTCACTACTATCCAGCATTCAGAAAATATAAATCCTCGTCAAATCAAGAATGATAGCGACGAGCAAAACCAGGTAAATATAATTGTTGACGGTGTATTCTTCCAATTGTACAGAACAGGTATCGCCCGCGTTTGGCAGTCACTCCTAGAAGAGTGGGGAAAAAATGGTTTTGGCAAGTATATAATTGTTCTTGACCGGGCGGGAACTGCTCCAAAAATTCCGGGAATTAGGTATTGTACCGTGCCAGCTTATGACTATGGGACAACAGATACTGACAGGGAAATGCTCCAGCAAGTCTGTGACGAACTAGAAGCTGACTTATTTATCTCAACTTACTACACAACGCCACTATCAACACCTTCAGTCTTTATCGCCTATGACATGACTCCTGAAGTCTTTGAGACAAATCTTGATGAACCCATGTGGCGCGAGAAACATTACGGCATCCGCCACGCATCTGCCTACATTACTATTTCCCACAATACAGCCTCAGATTTATTAAAGTTTTTTCCAGATATTGCCCCAGAGTTAGTAACAGTCGCTCATTGTGGAGTTGCCAAAAATTTCTCGCCAGCTAGCCAAGAGGAGATAGAGAATTTTAAGATTAAATACAATCTTTCCAAGCCATACTTTATGATGGTGGGTGCTGCAGGCGCTCATAAAAATGCACCTTTATTCTTGCAAGCTTTCGCGCAACTGCCAAATCAACCAGACTTTGATATTGTCTGCACAGCTCACAGCGCTTTAACAAAGGATGAGTTTGAACCCTACACTTCAGGGAGTATACTACATAAGCTTCCCCTCAGCGATGAAGAGTTAAAAGCAGCTTTTTCAGGTGCTGTTGCGTTGGTTTATCCCTCCCAGTATGAAGGCTTTGGCTTGCCGATTCTAGAGGCAATGGCTTGCGGATGTCCAGTTATTACTTGCCCAAATGCTTCTATACCTGAAGTGGCGGGAGAGGCAGCTTTATATGTTAAGGATGATGATGTTGAAGCAATGGCGATCGCACTTGTCAACATTCAAAAGCCAGAAGTGCGCCAAGCTTTGATAGCTGCAGGGATCGAGCAAGCGAAAAACTTTTCATGGTCAAAAATGGCAAAGACGGTTATCTCAGTGTTAATCAAAGCGTTTCAAGTAAAACAAAAAATGCCAAAAACACAGAATATTTCAAAACAAAGTTTTCCTACGCGAGATTACGTGTCACCCAATTTTTCCATCATTCAGCCTGATGAATGCTTCCCTAATATGATTGTAGGAGATACTAATATCCAACCTTGGACTTATTTGCGTCGAGATGTTCCTCATAATTGGTACGTGGATAAACGACAACCCACAGTAGGATTTCTCAGCCGAGATGAAGCTCATATTCTATACAATACTGCCCTCATGTTTAAGGGCAAAAAAGCATTAGAAATCGGTTGTTGGCTGGGTTGGTCAGCCTGTCATTTAGCACTGGCTGGAGTAGAGTTAGATGTAATTGACCCTCTACTAGCTCGACCTGATTTCTATGAAAGTGTCAGTAATTCACTGAAAGCAGCAGGAGTGCTTGAGTCAGTTCATTTACGAGCTGGTCACAGTCCTCAAGCAGTAGAAGAATTAGCTGCTAAATCGCCAAGCAAGTGGTCGTTGATTTTTATTGATGGCAATCACGAAGCCCCTGGCCCGCTTAATGATGCCATGATTTGCGAACAACTAGCAGAAGATAACGCTTTAATTATATTTCACGATTTAGCTTCCCCTGATGTTGCTCAGGGCTTGGACTATTTCAAGCAAAAAGGGTGGCAAACAATGGTTTATCAAACCATGCAAATCATGGGAGTTGCTTGGCGGGGCAATGTTGAGCCAGTCGTCCATCAGCCCGATCCTCAAGTTAAATGGATATTGCCAGCCCATCTGCAAGATTATACAGTCAGCGGTATGTCACACAACCCGTCTGCGATCGCAGAGGGTGGAAGCGAATCTTTCTTAAATCAGTTATTTCAATCTGTTGAAGAGTTTACTAATGATGCTAGGGTGTGTTCTTCGTCCCTTACTTTCGATAGAAAAGAGTTGGCTAATAGCATTCTCCAAGGAAAAAAACTTTTCAATAAAGGCGATTTTGAACAAGCGATCGCTACCTTCACACAGGCAGTAAAAATTCATCAAACCTCTTTAGTTACCCACAATTACCTAAGCTTACTTTACTGGCAAGTGGGGGACGTTCAAAAAAGCTTGCAGCATCATATCCTGGCACAATTTGGCAACATAGTTCTTGACAGCACTCTCACTGACGAATTTCAAGAAATTATTTCAAATGTCAGACCTTATACACTATTAAGTGAAGCCAGACTATTCTCGCTCTACTCCCTAGCAAGGCAAATTTGTTTAGATGATATACCAGGGAACTTTGTTGAATGTGGCAGTTACAAAGGAGGATCGGCAGCACTTCTAGCAGTCGTTATCAAGCGATACAGTTTACGTCCGCGACTCCTCTATGCTTTTGACACTTTTGAAGGGATGCCAGAACCGAGTGAAGCTGATAAACATGATGGAATTCCA
>JBBSNU010000092.1:0-11422 GCA_038260455.1 Chroococcales cyanobacterium
AACAGCAATAAATATAATTATTTGAGCAAAAGGTACAGTTCTAGCTAGTTGTAGTTTGGCAATAAAAGCCTGGGGGTAAACTTCGACAAATATGTAATTTAGGAATAGTGCAAAAATTGAGGTTCCGAGAATTACGTAAAAATTTACTTTGTCTTCTTTTGGTAGTAAATTGGTTTTTTTGATGCAAAGCAAGCCGCCAAGAATAAAACAGATAAAGTTGAACCAATTCCCGACAGCCCAATTTGACGGGAGGATGTGGTGGGGATTGCGGACTTGGGCGTGAATGAAGACAAACTCGGCGTTGTCGATAGTGTGAGTGCTGGTAGTACCTGTCAATAACATGGGTACGTATACTATACTTGCCATTGTGGCTAAAAGTGCGATCGCCCAAATCAACGTTTTAATCTTCCGCCGTCTTACAGATTCAATCACTAAAACGGGAACCATCATCAATCCCGGTAGCAAACCCACTAAGAATTGCAGCAAACAAGCTAGTCCAAAAAAGAAATATCCTATCAGCCATTTCTGGCGCAAACTAAAGTAAATTCCCCAGATTGCGAAGGCCATCGCGAAGGTACTCGGTACTGATTTAGTGGAAAATATCAGCGTGTTGCCAACATCTGTAAATGAAGCGGCTATACATAAAAAAGCCAGCGCTGCTGCGGGGAGTTTGGAATTAGTATAAATATTGATAATTGCGTAGCAAGCTAGGATGAATGAACCGAAGGATAGGAATTGATAAATAAAGTGCGATAGGGGAATGCTTGTTCCTAGGTTTGCCAGAAAATAGATGATATAATAATAGTAGTATCTCGGATTGAATTTAACCATTTCCTGAACGTAATAGTCGTTTTTGTAGAGTTCAGGATTTAGCATAAATTGAATTGGTGGCACTTCGGGAAAATTGCCGCCAATGGGAAAAATGTAGCCAGTTGCCATCAGGGAACCTATGATGACAAAAGTATAGAGAGATAGATTAAAATACTTGTGGGATGTTTGATGTTTCTGCATTGACAGTTCAACTTACCTACTGACAGCTAAATTGTTAATTTCCAGTTGACATTGGTTGGTTAAATCTTGTTTGTCGCTACTCAATACCTCAAGCAGCAGATAAATTGGATTTCTGCCCTCAACTGATAGATTTAAATCGATCGCACTTTTGCCACCATACTCCATCTTCGCAGAGTTTATCAACTTACCTTGTTTATCCCACAAAGTCAAGCGCAGGGCAACTCCCGGACATTGCTGGTTAAGTAAACTGAGTTTGCCGGTAACTAGCGCCCTGTCTGAAATAGCACCTAAATACAGAAAAGATGTATCGAGTTTCGTGCTATTTTTAATGGGATGAGTTACAATTTTATATAGGTTATCCGATTCTCGATTGACTGAATAATTGGCGCTTGTGTAAATTGACTGGCGCAAACTAATCCAATCTAACTGTGTGCCTGGTCGATCGACTATTTGTTGCTGCATCGCGTATAAAGTGCGAACTGCTGTGGCTGTATCCGTGGGACGAATTCTCCGATAAATGCTGACACTCACGCCGTTTTCTAACTTAAACTGTTCTGGTAACAACTGGAAATCGCGGGAAATTTCCCAGTTTTGAGTAAAAGCATCATAGACAACTTTAACAACATCTTGCTCGTGCGATCGCAATACTTGTTCGTCACCAGGCAATACCTGCTGAAAAGGTGTAGCAACCACCGCATATTGCGCCTGTAACAACTCCGGTAGCGGGTAAGTATCGCGGGAGTCAATTTGCGGCCTCCCGATGGTGTTTAATTTCCACCAACCCTCCGGCGGGTTTAATTGGCGATTAGCTTGTCTGAGTATATTAGCATTAAAACTGTTAGAAGCACCTGCAATATAAATTGGTTCTTCATCCGGTGCTAATTTTCGCAGAAACTCTACTAATTTTACAACTTCGCCGTAGTCCGATCGCACTAACGGCCCAAAATTACTCACAAACAGTCTTGACAAATCAACCTTGACAGGAATCAACCCGACGGCGACATTCACAATCAAGTACAAACCCGCCGCGCCCAGCATCAAATAGCGGACTTTTCCCTTGAGTGTCAGCCAAGTTGTCCAGAAAAATGCCGACAAACCCAAAAGTGCGATCGGTGTTACGTGAATTGTATAGTGCAAATAGCCGTAACGCAAGATTAACAACCATTCAACCAGCGACAAAACCCCAAACAAACAAACAAAAATACTTGCCCCAGGAACCAGAATTCGCGTCAGAATCCCCGCCGAAAAACCAATCAGTAGCAACAGCCAAGTTCCCAAACCATAAAAAGACGCATAACGAATTAAAATATCATCAACCGGCAAACTCCAAGCCGCATACAAATTGCCGTAATCAACCGTCAAAGCGCTGCGAGTAAAATCTCCAGCAACCAACATTAAAACACTAAAAGTAGTCGCAGCTATCAAACCCAATTTTATACCAGATTCAACCAAATCTCGGTAGGGAGATGGCAATGCCGAATCTCTACGGTATATTTGTACGATAAACTCTATCAAAGCCTGTAAACTAGCCGCACCCAAAAAGGCGATCGCACTATAAGCAAAATGTCTCCGCAACAGAATCGCCACCGCCAGAAAAAACCCAATTAACGGAATTTTCCACCAAGATTTCAGCTTAACATCCTGTAAATAAACCAAAATCGCCAACCCTACAAATACGCAGCCCCCAGTATCCAAATATCCCCGCAAAGTCGGTATCCAACTCATCGGAATCAATAAACTCAGCAGCACAGTTGACCAAAAAACCCGCTGCGGATAAACTGGAATAAGCTTTGCAGAAATTGCCCCCAGTAACAAGCGAAAAGGCAGCACATAAATCAGCGAAATGCTGATAATGTAACTCAACCGAGAGTCACCAAACAATAGAATAAACGGCACTAACGGCAGAGAAATTAACAGATTTTTTTCCTTAGAAAGCGATTCTATAACTCCAGCCCACGCTTTCTCCGGCGACTCTCGAAATAAATTAGCCGTATTGACTGTAGCAGTGTTGTATCCCGCGTAATCCCACCAATAAAAAGTACGTTCGCTAGATACATAAATTGAAGTTACCGCAACACTCACGAAAACAAGTAACAACAGAAAAAAACCATCAATTAAAAACTTGCGACGCAACTTAAAATCAAATATTTCCATCACTTTAGCCAACCCAAATAACTCCTCAACTTCCTCTTTCTTCCTTCGCGCCCTTTGCGCCTTCGCGGTTCGTTAACTTTACTTCAAAACAGTACCTTGCAAAAAACCATCCAACTTTTCCGCATATTGCCGGTTTGCCGTCGCACTCGGATGAATATCATGAGGCAAATTATTATTTCCCGGTACTTTCAAATCCACAGAAATATCTACTGTCGCAATTCCCTCCTGACTTAACTCATCCAACATCTTAGCAGAACCCGCATTAATTCCCGCAACAACTAACTTAATATTATTAGCCTCAGCCACCCGGTTAAATTCTTCAATAATTGCCTTAGAAACATCGTGACTTTTGTACAATTGCTCCTCAAATTGATTGTAATTAACCTCCAGCAAGTTTACTAAAGCCGAAACCCGCATCAGCGGCCACTCGCGATATTCAAGTTTTGTCATGCTGTAGGTAAAATTATTTTCTCCATTCAGCCTAGCATCGGGCTGCCACAGAATGCCGAGTTTATTCCAAGCAACCATTTGCTTGCTTCTCGCCCTCAATAAAGTATTGCGCCTATCGTGAAATCCGGCATAGGCAATTACGGCGATTTTGGGTTTTTTTCCTTGTTTGAGTGCTTCTTTAAATTGAATAAACGAGTGCAGCGTGCCGTAGCCGTTAACGCCAAAATTTACTATTTCATATTTGGGTAATTTTTCTTGTAACAACCACGCATAAGTTTCGCTGTCATTCAATGACCAACCGTAGGTAAAAGAACAGCCAAATATCCAAATTTCAGGTTTTTTTGAGGATTGATTGTAAGTATTGAGTGGATGTGTTATTCTGAAACTATTATTGAGGTGAGTTGCATTAAATGAGTAATTGCCGTTAAGTGTCACCTTGAATTTACCCGGCAAATGTTTGTAGCCGAGTTCCGAGTTTTTGGTAAAAAAGTTACCTTTCGGTTCGACTGCCACATCGACATTTTCTATTTGCCAGGGTTTGTATCCGGCAACTCGCAAGACAATTTCAGCGGTGGTTGCAGAGAGCAATATTGGAAAAATTAGATAAGTTATTAATCTGAAAGCAAAATTCTTAGCTATACCTTTTTTCATGTTTTAGATAGCGGTGAAAGCAATCGACTGTTTGGACGATCGCCCAAAACAGCAAACAATCGCAAATCAAATCACCGGACATGATATCACAGACTGGGGCGATCGCTATTTCTGGTGTTGCTACAAAGGCAGGTACTGAACGCAGTTAGCTAAATCTTCAGGTTCATTAACCTTAGCAATGATTTCCAAGTCACGAACGCAATCGCCAACAGTTACACTTTGTTGGTGAGCGTAGATGACGCCAGCAAAATTTACGGCCTCTTGCTGGCGCAGGTTTGCTATGGCTAAAAAATCCTCGTCTTGGGTAAAAACAACGCGCTGAAGCTCGGCTGCGCGATCGAGTAAAATATTGTCTGGCGTACCTTTTCTACCGTCGTCTTGAACTGTCAGAACATCTACATCCCGAAATTGTAACGCCACAGTAATTGCCAAGTGGATATGTTCGTCCATATATAGCGCTATGCTCATTTAATTAGTCCTTGGGCACGCAGTTTCTTAGCCAAAGCAGATTCGCCAGCCTCTAAGCGCAACTTTTCGGCATACTCAAACCTGCGCTGCATATCTGCATCAAGCTCTTGTTTGTGATCCCAATAATAAGCAAAAGCAGAATGAATTTGGCTCATTGTCAAATAGCGGTGGTTTAGGTGCAACTCGGCTGGGCTCCACCCGTAAGCGATATGAGCTTGTACTAATTCAATTACTTTCATTGTGGTTCCGGCGATGAGAGGAACGTTCTTCTCATCTAATTCCACATATTTGTATTCGGTTGCAGTTAGAGTCACGGTTTTTACCTTGTCGATCGCACTTCTATACTTTTATTATATCGATTAGATCGATCGCCCCATTCATATCATGTCCGATCGATCGCACGTAATATCACAGGCCGGGGCGGGTTTACTGGATCTATTGTTTTCATTATAAATATTGGTGAACCCGCCCCTACGAAAATTTGTAGGGGCGGGTTTTTCCAACCATCTATGTCTAGAATCAATAATCTCCTAAACCCGCCCCCGCCCAAGGAATTAACCCAGATTGAGAGGTACTTCCTCTGTGAAGCCACCGGTTTCAACCAGTGGATTAATTTCTAATAACCAGGTTCTTCCTCGTATTCAGGAGTCTTAGTTTTCTCAGGGATATTCACCCGAGGAGCATTGTAAGGCTTCGGTGCTTCATCGTCAGCCCAAGCATCCGCCTCCACATCATCCTCATACTCGTACTCAACCACAGGCTGCTTCGGGCGAGAAACCTCCGGGCGAAGGTACTGCTTCTCTTCGTACTCTTCTTCCTCGTAATCGTCTTCGCCGCCCCAATTATCCTCTTCGTAATCATCATAATCGTCGATCGCCGACTGGGGTTGTGCTACTGCGCGCATCTGCTGTCGCACTGGCGGGCGATTCCACTGCGAATCGTCGTCCCAAGGAACTTCCTCCAATACAGGCGCTGCTACCTTGCTACGCATTTCCGGTGCAGGTATCCGCACGCCCGGGCCTAATTGATATTCCGTAGCAACGGGTTTCGGATAATACCCTTGCTCGTCCTCTTCCCGTTCCCAAGGTGCTTGGCCCAAACCTACGCGCTCTAGCAAACCCACACTAAGCTGTCTCAACCTTTCTTCGGAACCTTCAAACACAATCAAGCGGTTCGGGCCGCTGCTGACAATTTCTTCAATCCCTAACTCGTAAGTGCTGAGAACTTGGTCGGGGATTTGGGGGATTCCTAGGGAAGCGATGATGATAGAAACTAACTTACCGTCTTCGGGGTCGAACCTAAAGCCACGCACCCTACCCAAAAGTTCGCCGGTTTCGGTAATAACTTCGCTGTTAATCAAAATGCTGTAGATTTCAACATCAACATCATCTTCGATCGCGCTTTCATCTTCCACCAACAGCACATCGCCGATTTCGCTAACATTGCTGAGGAACATAAACCGCGGCATTCCAGCAACTGCGAATATATTATCGCGCAGACCGATCGCCACAACTTCTCGCCGATCGATGTCCACCCACAATTGACTGACTACACCCAAGCGTTTACCTCTGTCGCGGGTGATGACCTGAGTGCCTAGAATATCGGAGCGTTGGCAGATTTGTTCGGATGTCATTATAACTTTAATCCTGATTTATCAAGTACATATATCACTCAACACCGTCGGTCGATTTTAGATTTTAGATTTTAGATTTTAGATTTACTCTCGCCTTGAATCTGGGAGATTGAACCTCAGTCTAAAATTTCGATCTCTCAACTTCGGAGTGTCGGGCGCACCGTATCCGTTTTTTGGGTACGGTCAACAACAGACACTGAGACTACAACTTAAGTCCGATGACTTGAGTATAAGCTCCCCGCGCTTGAGTAACACCAATTGTACGCTCTGCAGATTGAATCATAGGTCGCCGCAAACTTACAACAATAAACTGGGCTTGTTCTGACTGTCGCTTTATCATTCTAGCTAATCGCTCCACATTTGCCCCATCCAGAAACATATCCACCTCATCAAAAGCGTAGAACGTAGACGGGCGGTAGCGTTGCAGCGCAAAAATAAAACTCAGCGCCGTCAGCGATTTTTCGCCTCCCGACATAGAAGCCAGTCGCTGTACTGGTTTCCCCTTCGGGTGAGCGACCAAATTCAAACCGCTGCTAAAGGGGTCTTCCTGGTCATCTAGCTGAAGATACCCGTCCCCTTCGGAAAGTTCCGCAAAGATAGTCTGGAAGTTCTCGTTAACAGCGTCAAAAGCCTCTTTAAAAGCACGCCGCCTCAGCGTGGTAAAGTTTTCAATTCTCAACAGCAGTTCAGTACGTTCTCCGGCCAATGTCGTCAACTTTTCACTCAATTCTTGGAGGCGTTCTTGAGTGCGGTTGTACTCTGACAGGGCTAGCATATTCACCGGTTCTAGGGCTTGAATGCGTTTGGCGATCGCCTTTACTTCCTGCTGCAATTCCGTCAAATTGGCTTTCTCGACATCTTCGGGAATCGACGGCACCGGATCGGGCATTTCCGCCCGCTGCGCGTCCAAGAGAGTGCGGGCGGCCGCTAATTGTTCCCGGCGTTCTTGCTGGGTTTCGTGGAGTTTTTGCAACTGCCACTGCAACTGCTGTTTCGCTAAATGCTGCTCTCGCAGTTGAGATTCTGCCCGATCGCGATCGCCCTTTTCCACCCCCAACGTTTCCTCAATTTGGGCCAAAGCAGCCTTAGATTCAGCAATTTGGCGATCGAGTTCCAACTGCTGCGAAACAATAATAGCGATCGCATCCGCCCCCGAATTTTGCTGCACTTGCCATTCCTGCAACTTCTCGCTGCCTTCCTTAATTTTCTCTTCCAAACGCCCGAATTGATTTTGCAAGTCTCCTTGGCGCTGCTGGGCGGTTCTGAGAGCCAATTCTCGCTCTTGCAGTTGTGCTTCCAAAGCGCGCAAACCCGACTGCATTTGCTGCCATTCGCTGTGACTATTGGACTCTTCCAACTGCGCCAAAGTTTGGCGGTACTGCTGCAATTGAGTTTCTTGCACAGGCAATTCCCTCTCCAACAACTGCAATCTCGACTGCGAATGGGTTAATTCCTGAGTATTTTTAGCAATTTGCGATCGCACTTGTGACTGCTGCGCTTGCAACTTTTTAATTTCCGAATCCAACTGTTCCCACCGCAACTGATTTTCGCGCAAATTCTGTTTCGCCTCCATCAATTCTTGACTGCGAGTTTTGACAGCAACAGCAGCGCGATCGATCGCAATTTTGCACCGTTCCAAAATCCGCTCAATTTCCTCAAGACGTTCTTGCAAAGAGGCGATCGTCCTAGCTTCATCCGCCGCCACACTAGCATCAACCGTGCCAAAATGCAAAGTTGACCTATTACTAGAACTTCCCCCAGTCATCGCCCCGCTAGTTTCGAGAATTTCCCCATCCAAAGTAACAATCCGGTACTGTCCCAAATAGCGGCGCGCATCAGTGAGATTGCCAAACACAACCGTACTGCCAAAAACATAAGCAAAAATTTCCTGATAGCGCACATCGCAATCAATCAAATTCACCGCCGCATCCACAAACCCCGCCGCCCGCCGCAAATTTTCATTCACCGAAAACCGGCCGCCTCGAATCTTATTCAAAGGCAAAAACGTCATCCTTCCCGCCCGTTTTTGCTTCAACAATTCGATCGCCGCAGCCCCCACACTGTCATTTTCCACCACCATATTACCCATGCGGCCGCCCGCGGCTATTTCCAGCGCCAACTGAAAGCGCGGCTCCACCCTGCCCAGTTGAGCCACCAAGCCACAAACTCCGCCAATTCCGCTTTGCGCGATAATTTTTGCAGTAAACGTGCCTGTCGCTTCTTGTAGTGCTTGAAACTGCACTTCTAGCTTGTCTAACTTGCGCTGTCTTTCGCGCTGTTCTTCCAGCAAGCGAGTTTGAGTTTCCTGTTGCAGTTGCAATTCTTGTTCTGATTCGACCAAAATCTGATTCAGCGATTCTACTTGCAAAGATGCCAGATTTTTGGTTTCCACAAGTAGGGATTGCTGATTTTTTTGGCCTGCAATTTCCTGTTCCAATAGTTGCAGCGATTGGTTTTGTTCTTGAATTTGGTTTTGCAGGCGATCGGCTCTTTCGCCAATAGTAGCTTGTTCTGTACGCTGCGGTTCCAAAGTTTGTTGAATTGTTTCGATTTGGCGGTGCAGTTCCGTTTGCTGCTGCACCCAAGCTTCTGCAGTAGAGGCGATCGCATTTGCAACTTCTCTATTCCGATCTAAATTCTCCCGCGCTGCATCTCGCTGTTCCTCCAAAACTCCTATTTGAGACTGAAAATAAGATATTTCAACCTCAATTTGCTCCAAACTTTGCCTAAATTGTCGAACTTCTTCCTCAGTTTGTGCTATGTTAGCCGCCATTTGTCCGGCGGTTGCTTCCAAATCCTGTTGACGGTTTTGCAATTGTCGCCGTTGGGCTTCTTGAGTCGCAATACTTGCTTGCAAAGCCAACAATTCCGACTCGCCCAAAGCTTTAACGCGGGCATTCAGCGCGTCAAGTTCGGCCGTTGATTCTTGAATTTGGGTGCTAATTGTTTCCAGTTGTTCGGTGAGAGAAGCAATATTGCGATCGCCCGATTCGATTTGTTCCCGCAGTTTCCATTCTTGTTTTTGCAACTGGCGGAATCTCAGCACAATTTCCCACTGCGACTTTTCTTGAAATTCCGCCCGCAACTTTTGATATTTTTCCGCTTTTGTGCGATCGGAAGCCAGCCTGTCGCGCTGAGAAATTAGCTCTTTTTCCACAATTTGGCTGCGTTCTTCCACATCCTTAACTTCATCCAACTTTTGCCTAGCTAAGGATATTTTGCGATCGAACTGAGCCACTCCCGCCAATTCGTCAATAATTTCTCGGCGTTCCTTAGCATTCATCGAAATAATGCTAGTAACGTCTCCTTGCAAAACGACATTATAACCTTCGGGATAAATCCGCAAACGGTTTAGTTGTTCGTGGAGTTGAGTCAGCGTGCAAGGTGCGCCATTAATGTAATAAGTTGAAGTGTAAGTTCCTTGACGAGTTACTCGGAGTCTGCGGGTTACGCTCCACTCGTTCGATTTTAGATTTTGGATTTTAGATTTTAGATTGGATGATTGTCCGTTGTTTTGAGTTGCTGCAATTTCAATTTCTGCGACTTCTTCAACAGATAAATCTTCCGATTTTGGATTTTGGATTTTGGATTTTAGATTGGATGATTGTCCGTTGTTTTGAGTTGCCGCAATTTCAATTTCTGCGACTTCTTCAACAGATAAATCTTCCGATTGGGGATTGGATGATTGTCCGTTGTCTTCAGTTTCGGGAATTTCGATTGCTTCTACGTCTGTTGCTTCAACAGACTCAACAGACAAATCATCCGCTGAATTTTCTTCCTCATCCTCATCTTCAGCCTGGGCGAACCATTCATCGCCCACATCTTCCAGCGCAAAAGTCGCAGTCACGCTAGTTTCGATGGTACCGCGCTTATTTTGGCCACTGTTGACCAAATCCGGCAAACGTTCAGCCCGCATTCCCTTAGAAGTCGAAAGTCCCAGACAAAACAGTAAAGCATCAAGGATGTTGGACTTTCCTGAACCGTTGGGCCCGGAAACCACAGTAAAACCCGGCAGCACGGGAATGGACGTTGTGCCGCCAAAAGATTTAAAGTTGGTTAGTTCGATCCGTTTAATGTGAACCATATGCTAGGACTAGCTTTGGCTCTATCTAGGTTGTTGTCACAGAGTAACACAGGCATTGGGGCGATCGACAATATTTAAATTTTCCAGCATTGTCGATCGAACAGGTTGTTGAGACTTTTGTCAACAACCCCAGTCGCGCGGCACCCAAAAAACTGGTTGAGAAGGGTGCCACATCTGCGGCCACACCGAAAGCGACCTCAAGTCAATTTTGATACAAATAACTAAATTACGATCGATCGACATTATTTGTGCGATCGTACCTGAAATCCTCATCCAGAGGGAATGGGAGCAAAAAAAATGCCTCAAATTTCTAACAGCCCCCCTGGACATATAAAAACTTTCCGGTAAAATCGAAACCAAAATTAATAATGTGTGACATTACTCCGCCCTAAAAGGGCAAAGCTTCTAAACCTCACGATTTAGATTTTCTGGTTGTTTCCTTACGGTTTTTCACCCACTATCTGGATATGTAGTTACCCGCATATCCCCGACGCTCTGAGTGCCTCGGACAGTTTCCTTTCCCGACTATCCATCGGTACAAATACAAACCGGTTTATATCGTTTGCCGGAACCGGCTTATGCCTGACTTTTGCTCTCAAGATATCCGTTGTTTGCTCTCGGTATATACATTCTAACACAAAGCCGTCCTACAAGGACGGGGTTTTAAACCCATTAAGTTTGATAAACTAGAAATACAAAGGATTTTTGACTTGAGTTGACACCAATGAATTCACTCAATGCCTCTCGCAATGTTAACAGATTAAATCAACCAGATATCTCCTGAAAATGACTCAATAAATCAAGTAAAATTATGCACGATTCGCGATCGCTCAAAATCAGCAAATATCTCAGCAGACACCTGCGCCACGCGCCCTCGCGCATTGGCATTCAACTCGCGCCGGGGGGCTGGGTTCCTGTGAGCGAACTCCTCGATGCGTGCCAAAAAAACAACTTCCCCCTTCAGCTTGCAG
>JBBSNU010000093.1:0-11384 GCA_038260455.1 Chroococcales cyanobacterium
GGAAATTTTGTATTTTCAAGCGCCGAAAATATTGACGGTGCGGCGCTACAATATTTGGCAGCGAAGTGCTGATAAATTTGAGGAGTTTTCGAGTTTTGTAGAGGCAATCCGGCAGCGGGCGAGGGAGAGAAAACAGCGTCTGGGCAGAGTTGTGCCGATGCCTTGGGAAATTGTCAAGGTGATGGGCCAGTTTGGGAAGATTTATCGGCAGCAACAACAGTTGACTGCGCCGGGGGATTTGCTGCCACCTGCGGGTTTTGTGGTTCCTAAACCGATTGATAGGTATGATGCTTGGTTGGAGGTGAATCAGTGGAATGGGCGATCGCGCGATTACTTGATTTCTCGGTTAAAATCCTGTGGGGAAGCGCTGCCAAAAATTTCGGTGGTGATGCCAGTGTACAACCCGCAGATAGAATTTCTCGAAAGTGCGATCGACAGCGTAATCAATCAAGTCTATCAAAACTGGGAACTCTGCATCGCCGACGATCGCAGTACCGACGCTACGGTTGCTGAAACTTTGAAAAATTGGGCCGAAAAGGACGATCGTATTCGCATCACATTTCGCACAGAAAACGGCAACATCAGCGCCGCAACTAATAGCGCCGCCGCCCTTGCCACAGGCGACATCATCCTATTTTTAGACAACGACGACGAACTAACTCCCGACGCATTAGGCGAAGTCGCCTTATATTTTGCCGCGCATCCAACCACCGATTTTCTCTACTCAGACGACGACAAAATCGACACCAAAGGTCGCCGATTCGCCCCGCAATTCAAACCAAAATGGTCGCCGGAACTGCTGCTTTCCTATATGTATCTCGGTCATTTGTGCGCCGTAAAAACAGAAATTTTTGAACAAATAGGCGGCTTGCGGCTCGGTTTTGAAGGCTCGCAAGATTACGATTTTGCCTTAAGAGCAACCGAAATTTCTCGTCACGTCGCCCACCTGCCTTTAGTGCTTTATCATTGGCGAACTGCACCCGGTTCTACTGCCGTATCTGGGGCCGCGAAACCATCCAGTTTTTCCGCAGGTCAACAAGCGATTCAAGACGCACTAAACCGCCGAAAAATCAAGGGAACTGTCGCTCAGCACGCCTGGGCAATTAAAGAAAATTTGGGCATATTTGCCCAGGATTTCCCGGACGATGGCCCGTCAGTAACTTTGATTATTCCTACTAAAAATCAAGTTAAATTACTGAAAGCCTGTATCGATTCTCTAGCAAGTACAACCTACAAAAATTATCAAATTGCGGTCATTGATAACGAAAGCGACGATTCCAAAACCATAGAATATTTAAATCAGTTAAATTGTCAAGTTTTGCGAATCAAAAATCCTGGAGGCAAGTTTAGTTTTGCGGCAATTAACAACCGCGCTGTAGAACAAGTTGACAGCGAATACCTGTTGTTTTTGAACAACGATACTGAAGTAATCACCCCGCGATGGCTTAGTCAAATGGTCGGATACGCTCAAATTCCTGCTGTGGGTGCAGTCGGTGCGAGGCTGTTATATCCCGACGGCAGAATTCAACACGCGGGCATAATTCACGGCCTCCATCACGGTTTAGCGGGTCATGCTTTTAAGCTGATGAACAGCGACAATCGAGGCTATCTTTCTCAAGCGATGGTAACGCGAAATTACTCGGCGGTAACTGCTGCTTGCACGATTACTCCGCGTCAATTGTTCTTAGAATTGGGAGGTTTTGATGAGGAGAATTTTGCTGTTGCTTACAATGATGCGGATTACGGATACCGATTGTTAGAACTCGGTTATCGGTGCGTTTATTGTCCCGATGCGGAGTTGTTGCACAAGGAGGGAACTTCTAGGGGTTTTACTGACAATCCTCAAGAAGTGGCTGCTTTTAGGCGCAAGTATTCGGGGAAAAATGATACTTTTTACAGTCCTCATTTGTCTTTGGAAGATGAGTATTTTCATATTCAACCCCGACGGGTTTTTATGAAGCAAGAGGGGAAGAAGGAAGAAGGAAGAGGGAAGAAGGAAGAAGGAAGATTAGCAACGGATTTTGTAGCGGATGTAACGGATGTCACGGATGTCACGGATGGAAGGGACAAGGGAGAGTTACAATTTGTTGATTCTGGTTTGTTGTCAGTAGCAAATACAAACAATTTTATTCATCCTGTTAGGATTTTGATGTGCAGCAATTCGCTGGATTTTACGGGCGCGCCGCTGCATCAGTACGAAATTGCGGTGAAATTGGCGGCTGAGGGTGTGATTTTGCCGATCGTACTTTGCACCACAGACGGCCCCCTGCGTCAAGCTTACGAACAGCAGGGAATTGAAGTCATTGTGCGCGACAATCCCCTCGAACACATCTATCAGCGCGATGCTTATGATGAAGCTGTACGCAGTTTTAGTAAGGAAATTGAAAGTTTAAAAGTAGATACAATTTATGCCAATACTTTAGAAAACTTTTTTGTAGTTGATGCGGCGCACCAAATCGGAATTCCTGTGGTGTGGAACGTGCACGAAAGCGAACCTTGGCAAACTTATTTTAACAGGTTTGGTTCTGAGATTGCGGCGAGAGCTTTAGAGTGTTTTCGCTTTCCTTACAAGGTAATTTTTGTGGCGGATGCAACGCGGGACGGGTATTTGCCTCTCAACAGCCACCACAATTTTACCGTGATTCACAACGGCTTAGATTTGAGCAAACTGGAAAATTCGGAGAATTCTGAATTGGCTAGAAAAAGTTTAGGTGTTGCAGCGGAAGATGTGGTAATTTTGCTGCTGGGAACGGTATGCGAACGCAAAGGACAGCAGGATTTAGTTAAAGCGCTTTCGCTTTTACCTGAAAAATGGCACAATAAAATTAGGTGTTTCATTGTGGGCGATCGCCCGAGTATTTACAGCAATAAATTAGCCGATTTGGTGGGGGAATTGCCAGAAGAGTTGCGGCAAAGGGTGACAGTAGTCCCGGAAACTGGGGAGACGGGAAAATATTACAAATCGGCTGATATTTTTGTTTGCACTTCTCGCATCGAAAGTTTTCCAAGAGTGATTTTGGAGGCGATGGCCTGCGATTTGCCAATTGTTACATCGCCGGTTTTTGGAATTAGAGAACAAGTAAGACCGGGAATTAACGGTTTGTTTTATACGCCCGATCGCCCGGAGGAATTAGCAGCATCATTGAATACTTTATTGGAGGATAAATCTTTGCGGCATCAGTTAGCTGGAAACGCTAAATATGTGTTAGAGTCGTTGAATACTTTTGCAGAAATGACTGAAGCTTATGGTCAAATTTTTAGAGAAGCTTATTTTACTCCTAAAAAGTAATCGTTCAAGATTCAATGGTAAGAAAGTATGGCGTCAAATTTCGAGCATCAGGGAAGAGAACACCTCAAATGAATTAACAGCTAAAATTTACTGGGAGACTAATCCAACAGCCGCCATTGGGAAGCAGGGTTACTGGTTGTCTAATCCGATTATTGAAAAAGCTATAAACCATCGGCTGTCAGGTGGTAAGACTCAAGGTTACTGGCTAACCTGGTTAATCAATAATTTTTTCAAAAAGCGACGGTTTGATAACCTTTTGTCTATTGGTTGTGGTGTGGGAAATCACGAAATTTTGATGGCTAAATTAGGATTTGTTAGTCAAATTGATGCCTTTGACTTTTCCGAAAAATCTTTAGAAATTGCTAGAAAAGATGCCGCAGCAGCAGGAGTAGATATTAATTTTTATCAAGATAATTTTAATTCATTTAGTATTGATGATAGTAAAAAATACGATCTAGTTTTTTGCTCAGGTTCGCTGCATCACGTCAGAGAACTAGAACGATGTTTATCAATTGTTCGGAAATGTTTAAAACCAGATGGATATTTTATTGTCAATGAATACATAGGAGATTGCTACAATATATATAATCAAGCTCAAGTGGATTTGATTAATCGCATTTACAAATGTTTTCACTACACGCTAAGGTCGGGAACAACTGAAAAATTTTCGAGTCCAAGTATTGAGAAAGTATTTACGAGAGACCCTTCAGAAGCAGTCCGGTCAAAGCTGATACTTCCGTTTTTAGAATTCTACTTTGATGTGGAAGTCTTGAATCCAGCCGGTGGAGGGTTGCTTCACGAACTTTACCCTTTCTTAGCTCACGATCAACTTTCAGACGGAGAACCCAAGAGTGAAACAATAATAAAGTTATTGCTTGAGATTGAAACAATCTTAATGGAGCAGCCGGGAGGACTATCAAGCGATTTTTGTTTGTGTATTCTGAGACCTAAAAAAAAACAATGGAAATAATACCGCCTAAAATAGACTACGAAACCGCATGGGACAGTTACGCCCAACAGTGGCAACAAACTAATGCCGAACTTGCCCATATTGGCGACGAATGGATAGGTAAAGCCGCCGGTGCCGCCAACTCCTTAACCGAATACGAAGCGCTGATCGAACAGCAATTTATTGCACCGTACATCAAAAAAGAACATAGGGTTTTAGAAATTGGTATCGGCGGGGGAAAAACCGGTTCGCTGCTGCTGAAATATTGCGATCGACTAATTTGTGCCGACATTTCCAGTCAAATGCTGCAAGCCGCCCGATCGCGCTTGGGAGACGATCGCGTTTCCTACGTCAAACTCGACGGTTTAACATTAGACGGCATCACCCCCGGTACAGCCGATGTCTGCTTTTGCTACGATACAATGGTACACGTAGAACCCGTAGACATATTCAACTACCTAACACGCATTCCCAAACTGCTGCGGGGCGATCGAATTTGCGTGTTTCACCACACAAATATTTTTAGCGAATTAGGGTGGCAAAAATTCGCCAGCGAGTGGGACAAAAACTTGCTAGGGCACAGAGATGGCACTGCATTCTCAGTAATGACTGATACAATTATGGAAAAATTTCTCAACCATTTAAACTATGAAATCATCTTGAAAAATACATCTTCAGTACCGCGAGATTGCGTCTGGATCTGCAAAGCGCCCCCCTACAAAGAGTCAAATCAAAGCTTTTAATCGCAGTTAAATAATTAATTTCTACTAACAACTGCCAACCCTTCCACAAGCAATCGGGCTAACTGCCAACTACCAACTGCCAACTGCCAACTGCCAACTGCTAACTGCCAAATGAAAGCATTATTTCTCCATCCCAACTTCCCCGCCCAATACCGCCACATAATCACGGCTTTAGGCGCAGATCCCAAAAATCAAGTTGTTTTCGGCACTAAAAACGAGCGTCCCGAATGGAACATTCCCGGCGTTCGCAAAGCAGCATTTACACCAAGCCGCGAACCTAACCCGCAGACTCACCAATACGTCCGTCCTTTAGAAAGTGCTGTCATCTACGGACAAGCCGTGTTTAGAATGGCAGAACAACTCAAAGCAGACGGTTTTGTACCCGATATTATCTGCGGACATTCCGGTTGGGGGCCGACACTGTTTGTCAAAGAAGCTTTTCCAAATACGCCGCTTTTGTGTTATTTCGAGTGGTTTTATCACTCTATTGGTTCCGACGCAGATTTCGATCCGGCGGAACCTTTAACAGTTGACGATATGGCGAGAATTAGAATCAAAAATGCGCCGATTTTGATCGATTTATACTCTTGCGATTGGGGTGTGTCGCCCACTTATTGGCAGCGATCGCAATTTCCCCCAGAATTGCAACAAAAATTGTCCGTACTCCACGACGGCGTAGATACCGACTACTTCAAACCAGATCCAGGCGCCAAACTAATTTTGCCCAACTTAGATTTGTCCGGCGTTGATGAAATTGTCACCTATGTATCGCGGGGAATGGAACCTTATCGGGGCTTTCCAGAGTTCATTGAGTCGATCGCCTACGTGCAAGAACGCCGCCCCAACTGTCACGTAGTTGTTGTTGGTTCAGACAGAGTTTGTTACGGCCGTTCGTTACCAAATGGCGAGTCTTACAAAGACTATATGCTCAAAAAAGTGCCGCTAGATATGTCGCGAGTTCACTTTGTCGGGCCGCTACCTTACGGACTGTATTTAAAAGTAATTCAAGCATCGGACGTACACGTTTATTTAACCAGACCTTTCGTGCTATCTTGGTCGATGATTGAATCTTTATCGGCAGGATGTTTAGTAATCGGTTCCGACACCGGGCCCGTGAGAGAAGTTATCCGCGACGGAGAGAACGGTTTAATCGTCGATTACTTCTCGCCGAAACAAGTAGCCGATCGCATTGACGAAGTTTTAGACCATCCTACCCGCATGGCAGAAATTCGCGTCAAAGCCCGTCAAACCGCTCTCGAACGCTACAGTTTAGCTAAAATGCTGCCGCAGCAATTACAATTGATCGAACAGGTAGCAAATCGATCTACGCCGACAGTTGGTATGCAGCCAGAACGGGAATTAGCCGCATCTTTTGGAGTGAGAATTTAGCTATATGATAGTGCGAGCGTCCCCGCTCGCGATTTCTCCTCGCGAGCGGGGACGCTCGCACTGTGCAATACCAAATCCGCGTTAAAAACCTGCGATATTCGGCGGTTGAAACCAGGTCTACACATACGAAGTCCGCCGGGAGCATCTCAGTTTTGCATTATAGTGCGAGCTTAAGAGCTCGCGTATTGTACAACACGCGAGCTCTTAAGCTCGCACTATAATAAAAAAATGCTTTTTGCCAAACTGAGATGCTCCCAGTCCGCCGACGCGGACTGAAGAATGAAGCCGATATTAAAGTGCTCTGCGAGCATCTTACATAATCTTAGGCACTTTGAAAAACTCCCCATCGCGATCGGGAGCACCAGCCAAAATACTTTCTCCGTTAGCAAAAGGTTGCAAATCGTCCGATCGCATGATATTGCTAACATCGATCGCGCGTGTTGTCGGCTGTACCTTACTCGTATCCAGTTCGCTCAACTGCTCAAAATAATCCAAAATACCGTTCAATTGACCGGTAAACTGCTCTTCTTCTGCCGGCGTTAATTCCAATCTGGCTAAATTCGCTACTTTCCGAACTTCTTCTCTGTCAATCATAATAATCGGTAATTGGTAATTGGTAATTGGTAATTGGTCATATCAAATCCAGTCGATTACCATAGTAAAAAATGGTTCGTAGTGCGGACTTCAGTCCGCATCCAAAGAAGGACTAAAGTCCTCACTACAAACCTGCATCCCAAGAAGGACTAAAGTCCTTACTACAAACCTGCATTCAAAGAAGGACTAAAGTCCTTACTACAAACCTGCATCCAAAGAAGGACTAAAGTCCTCACTACAAACCAATCTTATTATGGGAGTTCTAGGAACCCACCATATAACAACCGAGGTTAAAAATACACATCAATTTGCGATCGCCCTGTCGTCTTCAGCCAATTTTGCACCTCAATGTAATTGTTCGGCGCTAAGCGAATAGCCTCCTTCCAATAATCTGCAGCTTTATCAAACAAGCCTTCCGCCCCTTCAACATTGCCAGCTTCCTTTTCCCTTTCCCCTTGATAGTGGTAAATCACAGCAATATTATTCAGCGCTTGCGGCATTCTCGGATTCAGTTCCAAAGCTTCGCTGTAATACTCCAAAGCTTGATCGTGTTCGCCGTTGCTAGTATGGATCAGGCCCATATTGTACAACACGTAACTGCGATCGTAAGGATCTTCTTCCAGCTTCAGCGCTTCATGATAATTGTCCAGCGCTTCAGCATATTCGCCATCAGCTTGAGCCGACATACCATCCCGATAGTAAGCAAAAGCTTCCTTCGCCTGCTTTTTCGCCGGCATAATCTTCAGGATAATATCGGCCATTACCGTGAAACTTTTGTCAATAAAGTTATCGTTGCGTTGAGTTCTGGGCATAATTCGATTCTTTGGTTAACGGCCAATCAAAAAAATTAGCCTGTAAAGTTTTCCTATTAAGAGTTTTGCGGCACTGTTTTAGTTAAGTAGATAGGCGGGGAAAAACCATAATATCTTGTAGGGGCGGGTTTAGCCGAGATCTGTGCTACCAGCCAGTTTATTGCGGCAAAACCCGCCTCTCCCCATCCTAGGTTTATTTGCACTTACCTACTTAGCAGTTTTGTTGAGGGCGCTAAAATTCTAGCAGATAACAACTGCGAACCTTAAAATACGCCCTTGAGTCTAACACTCGCGCAAATCCCATCCATTTTAGATAACTCTTGCCAGTATTGACAAAAAAAACCACATTTCTTTAACCTATTGACCGCACTCTACGGGCGATCGGGCAAAAACATAGCAACATTTCGCCCCAAAGTCAAGAGCAGCATCAAAAAAATTCATAAACCAGCGACTAAAAACCAGTTTGAATTCCCGCAATATATAATAAAAACAACCAGGTAATTTTCACAGAGAGAAACCTATGGCTCCGAATCCCACCATTATGCAAGCCGTCGAGCAACTTGGCTACCGCGTTACGGTTGGAGACGTGGCGGCAAAAGCTGGATTAGACGTCAATTTTGCCCAGCGAGAACTGTTAACCCTCGCCTCCGAAGCAGGCGGCCACCTGCAAGTAGCAGAATCCGGCGACATTGCCTACCTATTTCCCAACAACTTTCGAGATATTTTGCGAAACAAATTCTTTCGCTTGCAGTTGCAGGAATGGTGGCAAAAAATCTGGAAAATTCTATTTTACCTGATTCGAGTATCTTTTGGCATAGTCCTGGTAGCTTCCATCCTCTTAATTTTTGTGGCCATCACAATGTTACTATCGAGCCTCAACAGCGACAATAACGGCGGAGGCGGAAACGGAGGCGGAAGCGAGGGTAACAGAGGCGGCGGATTTTTCTTTTTTCCCTACTTCTGGAACGAGTTACCCTGGATATTTTACTGGAACCATAACGAACCCTACTACCAGCAGCAATCGCGCTTAAGCGGCCAAAAACCCCAGATGAGTTTTCTGGAAGCAGTTTTCTCCTTTCTATTTGGAGATGGCAATCCAAATTACAATTTAGAAGAGCGCAAGTGGAGCGATATTGCCGTCGCAATTCGCAACAACCGAGGTGCCGTAGTCGCCGAACAAATAGCGCCCTATCTCGACAATCTCGGACAAGGATACGCGCGAGAATACGAAGAATATATGCTACCGACTCTCGCGCGTTTTGACGGCCGCCCCGAAGTCAGTCCCGAAGGACAAATAGTCTACCATTTTCCGCAATTGCAAACCACAGCAGTCCAGCAAAATGCTCAACCAGTAGGAGCTTATTTGCGAGAAATGCTGTGGCGTTTCAGCCACGCCAGTTCCGGCCAAGTCATGCTCGCAGCAGGGTTGGGAGCCGTCAATCTTGTGGGTGCGTTAGTTTTGGGGAATTTATTAACTAAAAGTGCGATCGGCAGTGGATTTATCGGTTTCGTCAGCGGTATTTATCCACTACTGCTGATTTACGGCATCGGATTTTTGACAATTCCCTTAATTCGGTACTTCTGGGTTCAGTGGAAAAATAGCAAGATAGAAGCCCGGAATCAAGAGCGGCAGCAGCGAGCCACGTTATTAAACCAACCAGATGCCAACTTGCAGCAAAAATTAAGCTACGCCCAGGAATTTGCAGCAGAAAACCTCGTGACTGGAGAAGATTTAGCTTATACAACAGAAACCGAATTAACCCAACAAGAACTAGAACAGTCAGCCAAAATAGATGCCCAATGGCAGCGGCGAATCGATGGAGTTTAGATTTTTAATTTTGCGATTTGAAATTAATTAATGATTTTGAATCAATATCTAAAATCCGATGAATGTTAGATTGAGCTAGTTGATACTCCCCAGCCCTAAAGGGACGGGGATTCTTGAAGAGTCCATAGTCGGATTTTCAAAGGCGCTATCAAGTCGCCGCTACCGATTCGGCCAAGATTTAGTCCCAGCTTTACCGCTACTTTTCGGATGATATTTGCAGCCCCATTGCAATCGGCATTGATCTTTGTACCTTCTGCCGAACGATACAGTCCGCGAGTTACTCTTTTCCCTGATTCTTTCCACCCTTCAGTTTTTTCACCGAACTTAGGTAGTGAATCATCGCCCTTGAAAACTGGCTTTTGAAGTATAAGCTTCTTCTGTTTCTACAAATTTAATTCCATGTTGTTTGCACAACTGAGATATCCTGTCTTTCAGCCTGCTCGTGGGAATTTGTACAAACTTTTGATTAGTCTTTTTACCCATATTTGCACTTTGTTTTTGACTTTTGTTCCACCCAAAAACTACTGTCCCTATTTTGTTTCCAATGCAATGATTTACGACAATTCTCGCTGCCTTGTTTACTGCATCTCTAATCTGTCGATTTCTCTTCTCAGTAATCCGAGCTAATTGATTCGACCAGAAACCTTGGGGTTGATTCTCCTTTAAGACAGAAACACGCTTGTTGTACCACTGATTCAAAGACTTTAAATGCAGCCCATCAACAATAAAAGAAGTTCCCACATTGGACACTCCTGTTAACCAGTTGTTGATTCCGTGGTCTAGCCCCAAAACATTATCCGGGTTGATGTCCACAGTCAACTCTTCTGCTCGGTACACAAACTCGGCATAAAAGCGACGGTTTCTAGGGAGAATCCGAATCTCTACTAACTTTTTGTAATCTAAATTAGATGGCATCGGTAGAAAAAATTCCCCAACTCCAAACCAAAGCTTGACTTTGCTGCCTAATGGAAATCGCAGCAGTCCATCCTTTAATTTGACATCAGCCTTGGGGAATGTAACCAATTTAAGAGAATCTTTTTTGTATCCCGGTAGCTTTGGATGTTGCGTTACAGTTCCAGATTTAATTCCTTTTAGCAGTCCAATGTACGAACTAAAAGATTCGGCAACGCTAGTTAAAGTTTGCTGTGCGACATGAGAATACAGAGCCTTAAAATGCAAGTTCGACTTGAACATTTTATCCAAATCATTTTTTCTAGGAACATTTTTCGCCTTAAAATACAACTGCCGACCATAGTAAATGGCACAATTTGCCAACTTATTCGACTCGCTGCATACAAATTCTAAAATTGCTTTCAGACTGGAATCGGGACTGATTAAGTTTTGCTGGCAGCCGTAGTTAGACATTTTTCTGGTTCTCTATGTATTGCTTAACGACAGATAATGGTGCGCCACCAACCGTTGCAACAAAATAACTATTTGTCCAAAGAGTTGGTAGTCGGCTTTTTAGCCAAGGAAATTCTTGCCTCAACAGTCGAGATGAACGCCCTTTCAAATATCTAATCAATTTTGCAATTCCAAATTGTGGGTCTACTCCTACCAGGACATGAACGTGATCTGGCATGACTTCCATTTCCAGCAACTCGGCATTGAATTCGGTGCAAACTTCTTGTAGTATAGCTGGGTCTTCTGGGTTTGAGGTGATAATAAAAACTAATTAGAAAAGCAAGCTAATAGTCGAGCTCGAAAATTGTCGAAATTAACAAATCCATAGGCTTGACGCTTAATCACTTTGAGGCGATTGTTGATTCCCTCCATCACA
>JBBSNU010000094.1:0-11360 GCA_038260455.1 Chroococcales cyanobacterium
ACTTCTTCAATCGGATGCTCTGCTTCCTGACGGCGCATGGAGATAAAGCCCGGTTTGCCGGCTTGGTTTTCGAGAACGAATTCGCGGGCAAATTGGCCGGATTGAATTTCGCTGAGAATTTTCCGCATTTCGGCGCGGGTGTCATCGGTGACAATGCGGGGGCCGCGAGTTAAATCGCCGTATTCTGCGGTATTGGAGATGCTGTCGCGCATTTTTGCTAGGCCTCCTTCTACTACTAAGTCAACGATAAGTTTAACTTCGTGCAAACATTCAAAATAAGCTAATTCTGGTTGATATCCAGCGTCAACTAAGGTTTCAAATCCAGCTTTAATTAAGGCGCTCAAACCGCCGCACAAAACTACTTGTTCGCCAAAAAGATCGGTTTCTGTTTCTTCGCGGAAAGTGGTTTCGAGAATGCCGGCTCTGGTGCCGCCGATACCTTTAGCATAGGCCATTGCCCGATCGCGCGCTTGGCCTGAAGCATCTTGATATACTGCAAACAAACTCGGAACGCCTTCCCCTTGTTCGTAAGTCCGGCGCACCAAATGTCCGGGGCCTTTGGGGGCTACCATTACTACGTCTACGTTGGCTGGGGGCACAACTTGACCGAAGTGAATGTTAAAACCGTGAGCAAATGCTAAAACATTTCCTTCGGAAAGATTCGGTTCGATTTGTTCTTTGTAAATAGTTTTTTGAACTTCATCGGGTAATAAAATCATGATGAAGTCAGCGGCGGCGGCGGCTTTGTCTACCGGGTGAACCGTTAAACCCGCGTCGGTTGCTTTGTCGGCAGATTTGCTACCGGGATACAAACCGACAACGACATTCATGCCGCTGTCTTTGAGGTTGAGGGCGTGGGCGTGTCCTTGGGAACCGTAGCCAATGATCGCGATCGTTTTGTTGGCTAAGAGGTCTAGGTTAGCGTCCGTGTCGTAATACATACGGGCCATAGTGCTTGTCTCCTGAGATGCAAATTGGGTAATTGACTGCAAAAGTTTCATTTTATCAAAGTGGGGTGCTTTTTTTTGCAGAATTTTACAGATTAAGATTTGAAGAGGGGAAAATAAAGGGCGATCGCCCTGAATTTAGCAGATTTTGCTCGAAGTCAAATATAATTGTCAATAGCGTGCTGTACTTTTGAAAAAACGCCACAAACTAATTTTTTAAAGATGAAAATAAAGGCAATACATCATGTGGCAATTATTTGCTCGGATTACGAAGCATCAAAGAAATTTTATGTAGAAGTCTTGGGATGTTCGATTATCAAAGAAACTTTCCGAACCGAGAGGAATTCTTACAAACTAGATTTGCAAGTCGGAAATGGCAGCGCGATGATTGAGCTTTTCTCATTTCCCCATCCTCCCAAAAGAGTTAGCAATCCCGAAGCTTGCGGTTTGAGACATTTAGCTTTTGCGGTTGAGGACATTGAAGCATCCGTTGCTTGCTTAAAATCCCAACAAGTAGAAGTCGAAGAAATTCGCTTTGACGAGATTACAGAAAGACGTTTTACATTTTTTAGAGATCCAGACAATTTACCGTTAGAAATCTATGAAATTTAGTAGTTTGTAGCCGCAAGAAAGATGGAGCATCCGTGCAAGTATTTATAGTGCTGTCTCTCACTCTAATACCATTTGTCTAAAGATGTGCTGATGAAGTCTTAGCCCCCTTACTAAGGGGGGGTTGGGGGGGTAATATCTAGCACTACTTTATGAAACTGGTATAAAAAAAAATGCTTTCTCGATCGTCTGGCTCGTTTATATTTTAAGGTGCATAGTTATTTTCAGGTTTTTAGGTTTTGGTATTTTTAGGTCAATCTTCTTCAAAAAAAATGTTGTAAGCAATCAAAGTAATTACTCCAACTATCAGCGCAATTGCTAGCCAAGATGCGACGCGAACTGTAATTACAACAGCCATAAAAATGCCCACAAATTGAGCTATGGCTATTTTTTTTCGCCGCCACTGTTTGATTTGACTGTTAGTTTTGCTTTCTGGTTCTTCACAGTTGCTGATTAGATATGCTGGTACTGAACAGTCGATTTCTGCTGCTAGTTCGTCGAGCAAAAGTTCTTGTTGACGCTTCCGTAGCTCTTGTTTTTTGTGCCGGATTTCTCTTGCTTTTTGGTCTGGGTAATTCATGAAATTTACCCGGTTTCCCAGGAGAAATGTGTGTTATTTATTGTCTGTGTTGCGCCGCGATAAGTTCGGGAGCATCGGAAGCAGCTGTGTTTTGCATTTAATAGTGCTGTAGAGAACTCGCGAAATCTCTACAGCATTATGAAAAAATAATTTTTACAAAAGTGAAATCCTCTCATAAATTTTCTACCAATGTAACTCACATTTTCAGCAGTGTCGAGAGATGTTAAGAAAATTTTAAAATGGCGGTTCATGAAGGGGGATAGCTACGCCGCGCGTACTTGTAAGCCGCCCAACTGCCGCGCTGCGAGTCATCAATATCCTTCCGGGCTGATGGTAGTGCGATCGCACTCAGCTTCCGACAAATCAGCCAAGCGCGATCGAAATAAGTTGCATCCAGCCAATTGAGCTTTGGTTAACTTGGCTTTCTCCAAATTAGCCCTGCTCAAATCAGCATATCTCAAATCGGCATTGCTCAAATCTGCATTGTACAAATCCGCACCTTGTAAATTAGCATTTTGCAAATTAGCATTTTGCAAATTAGCGTGGCGTAAATTTGCTCTTGATAAATTGGCTCCTGACAAATTAGCTTCCGACAAGTTTGCTTGATAAAGCTGAATGTCGCCCAATTCAGCATCCTGCAACTGTGTTTGGTAAAGATTGGCTTGAGTCAGATTTCCGTAGGGCAAATAAGCTCGCCTCAAAACGCTACCAGAAAGGTTTATTTCTGTTAAATCTGCTTGAAATAAATTATCTTCACTTAGGTCAACTGCGTCAAAATTTCGCTTGCCTTCAGAATACTGAGCTAGCAATTGCTCAGCGCTTAGCTTTTGCATATTCATCTCTTTATGAGGACAGCTATTGCAGCCAATCCATAACGATAATTAAGGGTTATTATTTGTTTGCGTATTTATACCTAAGCATTCTATTATGTTAAGCTTGTGTAACAACGAGCGCATTTTTTCTAAGATTTTTTTTATATTTGTAAATTACTGGCTGGCTCGGTCAGTAACCAGTCAGTAATCTCAAGATCGATCGACAAACCAAAGCCCATCCTCTACTGAAATATGCCAGAACTTCCTCTTTCTATTGCTGAGCACTACCACGAACAAACGAAATACGACCCTGAAACCATTGCTGCTAAAAGCAGACAGCTAGATTGGACAGAGCAACCGGTGCCGTTCAAAGAATATAAAATTGGTGCGTATTTTGACCTAAAGCCTTATATAAAAGACCCCTCGGACGATCGCGATGCCGCCGCTGATGCCGGTTGGTGGCACCGCTTGTCGAGCTTGTTGCTGTGCAGCTACGGGTTGACGGCGAAGGTGCAGACGCTAGATGATAGCTATCTGTATTTGCGATCCGCACCGTCTGCGGGCGGGCTCTACCCTGCAGAGGTTTATTTAATCTCGCGCGGTACGCCGCATTTGCCTGCCGGACTCTACAATTATCAGTGCAGAACTCATTCACTTGTTCATTTTTGGAATAGTGAAGTTTGGTCGGCGCTGCAAGCTGCTTGTTTCGGATCGCCGGCGCTAGAAAATACCCAACTGGCGATCGCGATTACTACTGTTTTCTTCCGTTCTTCTTGGCGTTACGAAGACCGAGCTTACCGGCGAATTTTCCTCGACACCGGTCATTTATTGAGCAATATCGAGTTAGCTTGCGCCATCAACGATTACCGACCTCACCTGATTGGAGGATTCGCCGATGCAGCTATCAATCAATTACTGTACATCGACTCGGAGCAAGAAGGAGCGATTTGTGTAGTTGCGTTAGCCGACTTGCTAGATATCGACCAAAATTTGCCCAAATTCAAAACAGCTTTGCCCGGAAACACCACGACAGATTATCCGAAAATTTCCGAAGGTCAACTGTTGGAATACCTCCACAAAGCGACACAGTTAGAATCCGATCCCACGGGAGCGGATGGCTGGAAATTTGATGAAAGGGAAGGTGATTTAGAGGATAAATACAACTTTCCGTTTTGTACTAAAATTTCGACTGTCAGTCCTTCGATTCCTTGGGGAGTGAATCTGGAAACTTTAGAAACTACTATGCTCAAAAGGCGTTCTACCCGTGCTTATACAGGTGCTTCTTTGAGCTTGGGCGAACTGTTAGCTTTGCTCGATTTTACTTACCAGCCGCAGCACTATATCGACCAAGGATTAGACGGTTATCCCGATTATTTTGATCTGAGTTTGATCGAGACTTTTATTGCTGTTTCGGGAGTGAATGGATTGGAGGAAGGTTGTTATTATTATGCTCCGAAAGCTCAAGAATTGCGGCAAATTCGGTTTAAAAATTTCCGCCGGGAACTGCATTTTTTGTGTTTGGGGCAAGATTTGGGCCGAGATGCGGGGGCGCTGTTGTTTCACACGGCGGATTTGAACAGGGCTGTAGCAAAATATGGCGATCGAGTTTACCGCTATTTGCACATGGATGCGGGTCATTTGGGCCAGCGGTTGAATTTAGCAGCGGTTCAACTGCGTTTGGGTGTCAGCGGTATCGCGGGCTTTTTTGACGATCGCGTGAATGACGTTCTCGGTATTCCTACAAGCGAGGCTGTGCTTTATATTACTACTCTGGGAAGACCGCGATCGTGAATTTTAGTCATCAAAAAGCCGTAGTCAGAAGGCAGAATGTATTCTAAAAAAACCAACTCTGCTCGCGAAGCCGCTGCCACGCTTTGCGAATATGTTGAGGCTTAAATAGTTCGCTCTTGCGAATATTCCATTCGCGCACAAGTTCGATCGCTCTTTCGGAATCCTCGGCAGCTTCCCTATTTTCCGAAACAACCCAGTGAACAGTTGCCAACAGTTCCATCCCGTAAGGAGTTTCAAAACCATTAATTAACCCGCTAACACGCTCTAGTCTAACATTAGCATCAGCAGCATTATCTAAAAAATTCCGTGCAGCTATCTTACCTTCAGACAATACATAAAGTTGTGCCTCTTGGCTTCGATCTCCATAACCTCTAATATAATGCCCTTCCAGATTCTGCAAAACATGATTGAGATTATTTGCATAAGGCCCGTACTTTTGTTTTACATAATTTAATCTTAGCGGTTCACCTGCTACCTGAAGAAAATAAGCTAGCTTTTGAATTTCCAGCATCGTCAACCGATAGCCCGGAATTCCGTACAATTCCAGCAAGCTAATAAATAAGGCACGAGCGCGAGTCATCTGAGGTTTTTCAGTAGCAACTAACATCGAATCAGCTTGCGGAGTAGCCTGCGGTTCAAACAGCAGAACTTGCACATTTGGCATTTCCAAAAAAGCTGATTCAATTAGCGGTTTGACTGTCTTCCAAGACAAGCCACCATTCCCGCAGCCTAGCGGAGGAACGGCAATAGAAGTAATGCCTAATTCCTTTACTTCGTGAATCAAAGCTTTTAGTCCAGTTTGAATATCTTCGATTTTTGATTTGCCCTTCCAATGGCGTTTAGTCGGAAAATTAATAATATATCGAGGATTAAATAAATTGCCAGAAGATACTACAAACATTCGACCAGGCTGCACTTCACCAGCGCGACAAGCCTTGGAATATTGGCGGAAGTTTTCGGGATATGCTTGCTTGAACTGCAAAGCAATTCCTTTGCCCATAACTCCCACACAATTAACTGTGTTGACTAGGGCTTCTGCATCTGCTTCTAAAAGGTTGCCTTCCTTGATTTCAATCACTTTTTTTCCTGTTTTTTATTTATTTCAATAATACCAATTATTACGCACTATTACCGAGGGTTTATGTGTAAACTTTTGTAAAATATTCTCTGCCTGTGCTTTGATTGTAGAATTGATAACGCCGATTTCTGTTATTAACTGCCAAGGCAAAAAGTTGTGAACTAAGAACTCGGCTTGACGCCTGCGCTTTCTGTCGTTATCTTCGTTTGTGTCATTCCAGTAACGGGATTCCATAACATCCCAGTCAATATGATCTAGATAGTTGAGATGGTCGAAAAAATCTGTAATTTGCATGACTGCATGACCATCAGTAAAAACAAAATCTAAACCTCTAATCTCTATTTCCAATACATCAGAAACGAGGTGAATAAGTGCTGCTTGACCTTGAGTATAGCTTGTTACATTGCCTCGGTTAATGGTATATAACATGGGAGAACGCGGTGCAAAATAAAAGGGAACATAATCGTGCAGTACGCCACCTGCACCGCAGGGAACACGGATTCTAGCACGACGATCTTGGATGTTCTCGTAGGCGATATTAATGTAGTTAGTTTCTGTCTCAAGCATAACGTTGTAAGCTAACAATCCACCTGCTGAGAGGATAGATTCTAAATTGTCTATGGGGGTGATGTGGTAGATAGGTAATGGCACTGCTGTTATCTGTTTGCTGTTTCAGGTTGAACTCATAATTGTAATATCCCTTTGGGTGTTAAAGATTAATAATCTTTTGCCCTCCTTATTTTCCAATGCAAAACCTGCTAAATATTCTGTCTAGCACTGATTCTGTCACTTCTTCCCCCGTAACTTCCCCCAATGCTTGAATTGCCCCGCGCAAATCTATTGTCCAAAAATCTAAAGGCAATTTGTTGCTAATAGTATCCGTGCACTGTTCCAGAGAAATTTTGGCTTTGGTTAAGGCTGCTGCTTGCCGCTGGTTGATTGCTAAATCGGAGTTTGCTGCTTGCAAATTTCCGTGGCTGACGGCATCTAAGATGGCTGTTTCTAAGTCTTCTATGCCTCGATCTAGGGCGGCGGATGCGGTGACTGTAGGGTGAATTTCAGAGGAAAAAGGTAGTTCGGGGATTGTTTTTACTAGGTCGATTTTGTTGATGATTATAATTAGCTGGCGGTGCTTTACTTGTTCGTAAATTTCGGAATCGTCCTCTGTCCAACCAGATTTTGCGTCAATTGTCAATAATACTAAATCGGCTTGTTTTGCTGCGGCGCGCGATCGCTCTACGCCAATTTTTTCTACCTTGTCTTCAGTCTCCCGAATGCCCGCAGTATCCAGCACCTGCACCGGAATGCCGCCCACAACTAGCTGCGATTCTACCACATCTCGCGTCGTACCGGGCAAATCTGTGACGATCGCCCGATCGCACTTACTCCACGCATTCAACAAACTCGACTTTCCCACATTCGGCCGCCCCACAATCGCCACTTTCAAACCCGTTCTCAACAATTCACCGCGATCCGCCGTCGTCAAAATTGTTGACAATTCCGCCAAAACAAGCTTTATTTCCAAACAAGTTTTAGCTTCATCTAAAGGCGGCAAATCTTCCTCAAAATCAATTCTCGCCTCAATTTCTGCCAGCAAATCCAAACAAGTTGTTCTTAATTTGCGAATCGGCTTGGCTAATTTTCCCTGCAAACCTGCCAAAGCACTTTGTGCAGCAGCGGGAGATTTTGCTCCCACCAAATCTGCAATGCTTTCAGCCTGAGTTAAATCGAGCCTCCCGTTCAAAAAAGCCCTCAGCGAAAACTCTCCCGGCTGCGCCAATTTCGCCCCGTTTTCCAAACACAACTGCAAGACTTGCTGCACCGCCATAATCCCGCCGTGACAGTGAAATTCCACCACATCTTCGCGGGTGAAAGAACGCGGTGCTTTCATAATTAACAGCAAAGCTTCATCGACTAATTCTTGAGTTTTGGGGTGGCGGATGTGGCCGTAAAGAATGCGGTGAGACTCCCAAATTTGCTTTCCTGGGGCGCGAAATAGAGTTTCGGCAATTTTTAAGGCTGCGGCACCGGAAAGTCGCACAATGCCGACGCTGCCTTGTTGGGGAACTATGGCGGTGGCGATCGCTGCGATCGTTCCTCCTTTTGTTAATGATTCAGACATTTTTATTGTTCACATTAAAAAGTTTTCTCAATGTCCAGTTTGTGAGGATCGGGGAATTGCTGATCGGTCTTCGACAGTATAAATCAATACTGTTCAAATCGGGTCTATCCCCCCTAGCCCCCTTAAAAAGGGGGGGACAAGAAGTTGCTCAAAGTCCCCCTTTTTAAGGGGGATTTAGGGGGATCTCCGGGGAATACACAGTCTTAAAAATCGCGTATTGGGATATAAATATCTGGTGTATAATTCAAGAAATCAAAACTACCGCCTTTTAGGAGAAGCTGCACGAGTTGCTGAGTCGAAGAGTAGGGAATATTTTTTAAGATTTTTCTGGCGCTTGGTAAGCTGTTGTGCATTTAAATTGTATATTTCGACGATCGATCAAAAATCTTCTCCCCTTCTCCCCCTCTCCCTCTCTCCCCCTCTCCCCCTCAATCACCATACACAATTGGGATGCAAAACAGCTTAATTGATCGCGGGCTTCGAGAGACAGGAGAACTTGAATTAAAGATTCAAGCCGTTGTAAATTTATGTAAATCAATCTACGGCCCGGTTGTTAAATTATACATATCTGATGAACATATCGACAATTTAGGCGATTTTTTGTCAAGATATTAAGAAGAGCGCGGCCGCCGGGACTTCGATCGCCAATTCGTTAGCGAAGCTTGCAGAAGAGGACTGCCCGTCGATCCCAGTCACGGGGCGATCGAACTTAAATTACTCAGCCAAATATTTTGGCTATTCTGATTTCATGCGATAATGGAACATTGACAGGGTAGAGGGCAAAGCATGATTGGTCAACTTCTAGACAGACGTTACCGCATCATTAAAGTCACAGACTCAAGTGAAGTGGGAAAAACTTATTTAGCAGCAGATACTCACCGTCCCGGGTATCCGCAATGCACGGTGAGAGAAATGCGGCTTTCCGGCAAAAGTTCGCAAACTCCAGAATTAGTCAAAGTTATATTTCAAAGAAACGCAGAAATAATTGAGGAATTGGGTAAACACGACAAAATCCCCGAATTATTGGCGTATTTTGAGGAAAATCAAAGTTTATACTTAATTGAAGAATTTATTGCTGGTTCACCTTTGAGTCAAGAACTGATTGCGGGTGAAGCTTGGCCAGAAGATGAAGTAATTACTTTGCTATCATCCATATTAGAAATTTTGGCGTTCATCCATTCCAAGGGCTTCATTCACCGCAGAATTCAACCAGACCGAGTTATCCGGCGCGAGTCAGACGGAAAATTTGTGTTGGTTGACTTTAGCTTAGACAAAGAAATTAACCCGGAACTTGTTAATTGTGATTTGTTGGCGCAAACTCCGCCGAAGTCTGTTAAATCGCCTTTGGGAAAAAAACAGGAGTTTGCGGTGCAGGCTTTGTACGTGCCGATCGAGCAATCGCAAGGCAACCCGCACTACAATAGCGACATCTACGCTCTAGGTACGATCGCCCAGCTTGCAGTAACGGGACTCTCACCCAAGGAACTCAGCGCCCTGAGAAACAACCAAAAAGGCGAAATTCCGTGGCACAACCGGGCAACTTGTTCGGCCGCCCTAGCACGTATTATCGATCGAATGGTGCGCTCCGACAAAGAAGAACGCTATCAGGAAGCAGCCGAAGTTTTGGCAGACATCAAACAAATCGCCGTAAAATGGGATTCCCCTCCAACGCCCGCCACCATCATCACCAAGCCTAGGAGTCAACCGCCCATCCAGCGCCCTACTAAACTGCTGCTGTTGGCTGCAATACTCTCCGCTTCGATCTTGACAGCACTCATCATGTACTTCGGACATATTAAAAGTCCCGCGAGAGCAAAAGAATTGTTCGCCCGCGGCGTGGTTAAGGCGCAGCAAGGTGACAAAACAGGCGCGATCGCCGATTATACCCAAGCCATCGCCCTGAATGCTGGCGATGCCGAAACTTTCTACAAGCGGGCTAACGCTCGCTATGACATGGGTGCGACAGAGCAAGCAATTACCGATTACACGCAAGCAATTAAAGTCGATCCCAGCCACACCAAAGCCATCTACAATCGAGGTTTGGCGCGCCGCGACACAGGCGACAAGCGGGGGGCCGTGGAGGATTTTACCCAAGTATTGCGGCTGAGTCCGAGCGACGGTGAGGCATACTCTCAGCGGGGTTTAGTTTACTACGATTTGGCAGACTACCGCACGGCAATTGAAGACTACACTCAAGCAATTCGGCTCACTCCCAACGATGCTATAGCTTACAGCAATCGGGGTTTAGCTCGATCGGCCTCTGGCGACAAAACTGGAGCAATGGCAGATTTTACCCAAGCGATTCAAATTAGCCCCAAACAAGCTAGCGTTTACTACAGTCGCGGTCGATCGCGCTTTAATCTGGCAGATTATCAGGGTGCGATGGAAGATTATAGTAAGGCGATCGAATTGGAACCAGAACAAGCTGATGCTTATACCAATCGGTGCAGCGCTTACTTAAATTTGGCCACCTACGACAAAGCGATTGAAGATTGCACCCGAGCAATTAATCTCGATCCCAAGGATGAAGCAGCTTACAACAACCGCTGCATTGCTTATCTGAATTTAAAACAATTTCAAAAGGCCGCTGAAGATTGCAGTTTGGCGATCGGACTTAACAGCAACAATCCCAAAGCATACAGCAATCGAGGATTAGCTCGATCGGCTTCGGGAGACAAACTCGGCGCTGTGGAAGATTTTACCAGAGCAATTGGGCTCAATCCCAGCGATGCCGTAGCTTACAGTAATCGCGGTAGCCTGTACTCAGAACAAAAAAATTACCCTTTAGCGGTTGAGGATTTCGCTCAGTCGCTGCGGCTAAACCCCAACAATGCTACTGCTTTTTACAGCCGGGGCCTCGTGCGCCGCCAACTAAAAGATCGGGCTGGGGCGATCGAAGATTTTCAGAAAGCTGCAACGCTGTTTTTAGAACAAGGAAGAGCCGATGGTTTCCAAAACGCACAAGCACAAATAAACGATCCTAAATAAACTATTAGTCAGTAGTCAGTAGTCATTAGTCAGTAGTCAGTAGTCATTAGTCAGTAGTCAGTAGTCATTAGTCATTAGTCATTAGCATTTTGTAGGGGCGGGTTTAGCTAAGGATCTATGATACAAATGACTAAAAAAAGGGCTCGCGCCCGCCCTCATTCGTTAGTCGTTAGTCTAATGACTCATGACTAATGGGAGCATCTCAGTTTTGCAAAAAGCATTTTTTTATAGTGCGAGCGTCCCCGCTCGCGTATTGTACGCAGGAGCGAGCGGGGACGCTCGCACTATAAATGCAAAACTGAGATGCTCCCTGACCAATGACTAATAACCAATAACCAATAACCAATAACCAATAACCAATTATCTAAATGAAAGATTTCCTCAAATATACTTGTGCAAGTTTGCTAGGAACCTTCCTCGGACTGTTGCTGCT
>JBBSNU010000095.1:0-11233 GCA_038260455.1 Chroococcales cyanobacterium
ATGCGGCAGCTAACTCGAAAATACAACTAAATTCAGCCGTAGTTCCAGCAATAGAAAACTCTGCAGCAATTGCTGCAGAGGAAAATCCAGATGATTCGATAGTCGATCGCCCTTTACGCCAAAACATCCTGACTGATGCTTGTCTGTCTGGATTGCGGGAAATAGACGCAGCTTTGGCGCTTGTCAAAGCTGATTTAGAAGGGGTGAGAGCGGGAGATGCGACGGATTTGCCCTCTATTTTAGATGGGGTTGTAGTCAGCGGACGCCGCCGAGAATTGCTGGCTGCTCGCTGGATTGTCAGTCAGTTATTATTTGAAGCAAGAGGGCGATCGGGCTCGGCTCAAGGTAAAAAGAAGCAAGAGGGCGATCGGGCTTCGCTTAAGGTAAAAAGAAGAGAGAAGGCAGAAGGAAAAGCAGAGAATTTGTTGAATAATTCTCAGTTGCAAGTCGCGAAATCTCAAATTACGACGGAATTTTTGGTTGTGGCAAATGATTGGCAAGGGAGTTTGTTTGACTCGGCAACTGCTAAATTGCAGTTTGATTTGGTGAATTTGACTGGCGTGCCTTTGGAAATCGATATTTTGCGATCGGCTCAAAAGCGCGAATTGATGAGTTCCATCCTGCGGAAGTTAGAGGATTTGCTGGAGGAATTGCGCTTTTCGCAAGTTCAACCAACTCAATTGTCGGAAAAAATGCCTGCTATTTTGCGGGATTTGTGGGAAGCAACAATCATAGATTTTTTTGGCAGATATTATACGCTGCAAACAGAAGAAAATCTGCCTTTAGACAACAGTCAAACAAGCTTGAAACGGCCAGAAAGTGAAGGGGTAAGCGCTGCTAATCTACTAAACGGCAGCGTAGAAATGGTGCCGGTGCTGCTGGCAGAAGAAACAGCAGTTGCGGCAGAAATCCTTGACAAAATACCGATGACTGTTGATTTTTTTGCCCATTTATTATTTGAAATTCCGCTAACAGTTGACAATCTTTCTTGTGTTGCTGGCAGCCCGCAAGCGATGCAGCGAGCGGAAGCTTTGTTAGAAAATTTGGCAATTCAAATTGCTAGCGGAGTAGTGCAGCCCCTGCTCAATAATTTTGCCAATATTGAGGAAATCAAGCAAAATTTTTACGATGGAAAGTTGATTTCAACGCGGGAAATAGAGCGGTTTCGGAATAATTTATCCTGGAGATATCGCTGGGATAGCTATTTTGTGGAACCAAAAGCTATTTTTGAAAGCAGATTTTGGCTGTTTGTTTTGGGCGATTCGGGAATTAAGAGAATTTCTATTTATGCTCCGAGAAATCTGGAGTTAGCACAGCTTTCTGGGTTGCAGTTGGTGTTGACTTTGCTGCTGGAAGCTAGGGATGCGATCGCGCCTAGGGTTCGCGCGGTGATTTCGCTGTTGGGTGCTGCTGTTGTTTATGTTTTGACGCAGGTTATCGGGCGGGGAATTGGTTTGATCGGGCGGGGAATTATCCAGGGAATTGGTAATTCTTTGCAGGATGGCAAGTTTGGGAAAAATGGGTGATATTTTGCAGAATAATTAACGATTATCAGGTTCGTAGTGAGGACTTCAGTCCTTCTTAAATGCGGACTAAAGTCCTCACTACGAACCAACTTAATTTAGCGATAACGAGCTAATTTGTGATATTATACATAATGACTTAATGTTATAAGGTTGACTTTTTATGAGTATTATGATATCGATTGATGCAGATCGCATAAACAGTTTAGATTTGTCTCCGGTGCGGACTGTGATTGAAGAGTGGCTGACATCCGGGGCGATCGCCCAAAACGAACAACAGGTACAATTTGAAATTGAGTATCCGCGCGAAGAATTAGATCCGCGAGAAATATCCGAAATTCCCGAAGTGCGGCTGTGGTTTATCCGCTTGGATGCTTGTTATCCTTGGCTGCCGTTTTTGCTAGATTGGAAAGGTGGAGAATTAGCCCGCTATGCGGCGATGTTGGTGCCGCACCAGTTCCACCGCACCCAAGGCATTCAGTACAATCCTGAAGCTTTAGAAATGTTTTTGATGAGCAAAATTTTTGTGTTGACTGATTGGTTGAACCAGCAGGGAATTCCCAGCAAATCGAAGTTGATGGCGATGTCGCAGATGTTTGGTTATGCTCTAGATGACGCTTTTTTTGATGTCATTGTACCGCACAAATAAGCGATCGGATTCAGTTTTGTATTTATAGTGCGAGCGTCCCCGCTAGCGTATTGGTAAATAAGCGAGCGGGGACGCTCGCACTCAAATAAAAAATACTTTTTACAAAAATGAGATGCTCCCATTAACATCATCCTAATTAGGTAAATAAATCTATACCTTAAGACTTACGCACAAAGGTATAAACCCGTTTTTTTCCTTGTGGGGCGAACTGGAAAGCTCGCCCTACAAACTATAAGTTAGATTGAGAAAGCTTAATTAATCTTAACAGCAACCGCAAAACAGCTTTAATACAATGCTTTAACCAGTGCGATTAGTAATTTTGTTGCTTGACTTCACGCTTTCCTCAGAATTGAGAGTTAGCTTAGATATATAAGTAGGTGAGAATGTTCTTAGTTGCTGAAACCCATGTGGTCGATCGCATCTTCCTTCTTCCTTCTTCCTTCTATAACGATCGCCCGATTAAATCGATCGAGGAAATTTACCATGAAAACAGATTACCTCATCGTCGGCAGTGGTTTATCAGCACTGGTTTTCGGAGCCTTGACGGCCAATTCCGGCAAAACCGTACACATCCTCGAAGCTCACGAACACCCCGGAGGCTTTGGCCACACCTTTACAATGGCCAACAAATACACGTTTAATGCTCAATTCCACTACGTTTGGGACTGCGGCGAAGGACATACAGTCAATCGAGTGCTCAAAAAACTCGGTCTCGATCGCGATGTCACCTTTGAGCGCTACGATCCGAATGGCTACGACCATATGAGAATGCCTGGGTACGCACTGGATATTCCCTCAGAACCAGAGGAACTAATCCGCAGATTGTCGGCGCTGTTTCCCGAAGCAGGCGAGAACATTCGCAAATTCGTCAACGAAGTCGAGCAAACCGGCGCGGGACTCAGAAAACTCGCTCCTCCCGTCAAACCAATTGAATTGCTCAAAAATTTCGGTGACGTATTCTGCGCCATCCAACACCTCAATAGTACACTTCAGGACGTTTTCGACAAGTTCCAACTCCCGCAAGCCGCCCAAACTCTATTAGCCCTGCAATGGCCGGACTTTTTGCTACCTCCGAACCAGCTTTCTTTCTATGCTTGGATTGCTTTGTTTCGAGGCTATCAAGAAGGTGCATTTTACCCGACGCAGCATTTTGAAGATGTCATCAATTCTTTAGTTAAAGTCATTGAATCCAACGGCGGGAAAGTTTCGCTAAACCATGAAGTCACGAATTTTAGGGTGAAAGATAGAACTGTAATTGGAGTTGAAGCGATGGATTTAACCACGCATCAAACCCATGAATTCACCGGGGACACAGTGATTTGCAATCTCGATCCCAAAAGAGCGGCCAAAATGATTGGGGAGGAACTGTTCTCGAAAACAGTGCGGCGGAAACTCGATTATGAGTATTCTGCATCTAACTACATGGTGTACTGCGTTGTCAAAGATATCGACCTCCGAGATTACGGATTTGGCAAGTGGAATACATTTCATTCGGAACACTCGAATCTGAATGAAGCTTTTGCTCAAATGTACGACAAAAATGATTTTTCTAGTCCTAGTTTTGCGATTACCACGCCGACTTTGCTAACCGAAGCGCGGGGGGATTGTCCAGAAGATTGTCAAATTGTAGAATTTCTGACTGTTGCTAATTACAGCTATTTTAAGCAACTGTGGGATACAGATCGCAAGGCTTACAGGCAGAAAAAACAAGAAATTTTGGACTCGATTTTAGACGTAGTTGAAAAACATTATGTTCCAGATTTCCGCAAACACATGGTCTTTCATATTACCGGAAGTCCTACCACTAACGAGCGCTTCTGTTGGTGTCCTAACGGCAATTCCTACGGTTCTAGGCTGACGCCGAAAAACATGGGGGTCGATCGGCTAAATCACGAAACATCCCTCAACAATTTCTATTTCTGCAACGCTTCCTCGGGCTATCCAGGCTTTGCGCCGACATTTTGGACGGGGGCGCTGCTTTATCAGCGTTTATCCGGTGATGCGATTTTAGGGTGAGGAATCATATCATGTCCGATGGATTGAATGCAATAAGTAAAGTTCGTAGTGCGGACTTCAGTCCGCTCTTTAAGCTGTTGTGCATTTAAATTGTATATTTTGATGACAATCAAAAATCGTCAAATCCTCTCCCCCTCTCCCCTTCTCCCCCTCTCCCCCTCAATCGCCATACACAATCTATATGAGCAACAGCTTACTCGTTACCAGGCTCTGCGAAAGTAACGCAGATCCGGAGGCTCTGCCTCCATTTTATCGCGAGGCAAAGCCTCTGTATATCGGTTCCTTTGTCAGAGCCAGGGAACCAGTTAAAATCTGAAATATAAATGTTTTTCTGCTTAAGTTAACACCAACAGACACTACGATTTTCTACCCAAAATATCAGAATTCAATCAATAGCTATCCAACCAATCAATAGCCGTAATGTGCGCGGTACATCCTAAATACAGAGGTTTTGCATAAGTCCTGTAATAGCAATCCAATTATCAATTTAGGAGTCAACCATGAGAATTGCAATTGTTGGGGGCGGAGCTAGCGGTATGGCCACAGCCTACTGGCTCAATAAACATGGACACCACGTCACTGTTTTGGAAAGGGAACCTATTTTGGGCGGACACATACGCACGCTAAATAAAAATGTTTTTCCAAATCAATCTGACTGCAATGAAATATTAGAAAATGGGGTGCTAGAATTTCCCACGGTGTTTTACAATTTTATTGCTTTAATGCAGGAATTAGGCGTTGAATTAGAACCAGTGCAGATTGGTTCGGCGCTATTTTTTAAAGATGGCAGTCACTTTTTGTCTGCAGTTTCAATTAAAAAAAATTTCACGGGAATCCAACGCCTGATCGAATATTTGCGACTTGATAGCCTGTACGCTCGTTCGGCTGGATTTATTTTAAAAATGCGGTTTGCCAAACAGCACGATTTCGACGATATCGCGCTTTCTCAGATTTTGAAAAGTTCGTGTATCCGCAACGATTGGCTGAAGTTGCTGACGATGTACAGCTACTCGATACCGTTTGAATTGCTCGACGATTTCCCGGCCCAATTGGCGATGCCTGTTTTGTGCGATTATGCCTTGGTTAATTGGGTGAGGATTAAAGGGGGGGTGTATTCTTACATTGAAAAGATTCTGGAGCGCTTTCAGGGCGATATACTGCTGAATGTGGAGATTGCCAAGATTTTTAGAAGTGCTGATGCTGTAAAAATTGTGCTGGCTAATGGGGAAATTCAGGAATTTGATCAGGTGGTTTTTGCGATGCCGCCAGACCAAGTAATGAGGCTGTTGGCTGACCCGACGGAGGCGGAAACGAAGCGGTTTGCGGCCTGGAAACCCAATTATGCCACGACTGTGCTACATTCGGATACTTCGATGTACGATCGCTACGGCATCCGCAAATTATCAGAATTTGATTTTTTCGAGACGGACAAAGGATGGGGCTACAATGCGAGTTTGAATCAGCTTTGCGCTATCTCGTCACCGCGAAAGTACAGCTTAGCATTTCGACTGGAAGAGTCGATCGACCAAAACCAGATTATTCACATTCAAAAACATCACACACCGCTGTATAATGTCGAGTCTTTTCGATACCGAGACGAAATTATCGAGACTAACGGCGAGAACCACACTTATCATGCGGGAGCTTATTTGGGGGATGGTTTGCACGAAGGAGCGATTACCTCTGCTTTGCGAGTCGCGAAATTAATCGGGTGAGTTCAATAGACTTGAGTTGCACTCTGCATCGCAGACAAAATTGAATTATCTGTGTCCATCAGTGTTTATCCGCTGGAAATCTGCGGTTAACATATCGAATATTGATGCAATACAAGTCTAATCAATGCCAGAGTAACTTTTCCCGAATGCTTACGCTGCGACACAACCCGTCGCAGTTAAGTAGACATCAGGACTCACAGATGCGTCCATTATCGAGCCAGCTAACAAAGTACCCTCAAAGTTAGCTCCCAGGAATGTTGCGCCGCTCAAGTCTGCCTCACTCAAGTCTGCGTAACACAGCCTAGCCCAATCGAGATTTGCCTGCACCAAAGAAACTCCCACCAAGTTCGCCCTGGTTAAATCTGCGCCCTTCAACTGGACTCCCCGCAACCGAGCCCCGCTGAGATTTGCTGCTAACAAATTCGAGCCTTCCAAATTCACCCCGTTGAGTTTGGCTTCGCTGAGATTGACACCATTGAGGTCTGTCCTGCTGAGGTCGATGCCGTTGATGTAAGCTTTCCTGAGATAGATGCCTGTAAGTTGAGCGCCAAAAAGCTTTGCACCGCTGAGTTTTGCCCCTCCACAGTTTGCCCAGTTGAGGTTTGCTCCCGTGAGGTTTGCTCCCCGCAGGTTGACGAATTGCAAGTCTGCCGTACACAGATTGGCGTTCCAGAGAATAGCGCTCCGCAGGTTGCTACCTATGAGTTGGGCACCGCTCAACTTGGCCCTGGGGAGTTTTGCTCTGACGAGGAAAGCTCCGCTGAGATTGGCTTTCGTGAGGTCTGCGTCGGCTAGTCTGGCTAGGCCCATTTTGGCAAAACTCAGATTTGCCCTGCAAAGGTTTGCGCCGTTGAGTGCTGCTTTGGTCAGATGCGCCCGACTCAGGTTAGCTCCCGCAAGGTTAGCCCTCGAAAGGTTTATTCCGTCCAAGATAGCTCCGCTGAGGTCGGCTCCGCTGAGCTCGGCCTCTGCAAAGTCTCTTTTGCCATTTTCGTAGTCTTTGAGTAGCTCGGTGACGTCCATAGCGGTTAGATTCCTAATAGCGAAAATTTATCTAAAAATTCTTAGCTCTTTATAAATATTTTATATCTAATGGAGCTGGCGCGATCGCACTTTCGAGCAAGCTACAAACTAACTTGATATTTCTCAAGATACTTGATTTTTGTGCAACACTGCGGAAGTTCTGGACAGTCAACGGTAGCATAGGGGTTTGAGGGGATCGGTGCGAGGGCTGCGCTGGCCGAAGCACGCTATAGGCTTTCCGGTAAATAAAGAGTTTGAGGCTGCGACCTCGAAACTGTCCGGTTAAAAGTAATTTTCGACATTTTACGGATGATATCTGTAGGGATTTGTGGATTTGCCTAACGGTAGATGCTCTTTGTGCAAAATCTGGTCTGTCATCTACCAAAAATTATCAAAAATTAAGCGCCAACAATCTTGTGTCTGCTAAAAATATAGCAATAAAATAAGTTTGTAGTGAGGATTTAGTCCTTAGAAAATGCTGCGGACTAAAGTCCTCACTACAAACCTATTCTATTAAGGGTAATTGACCGGCTACACTCTCAGATCCGTTTGAGCCAACCGATTTTAATTGCAGTTAGACAGATGTTTCAATCTATGTTATGCTGAGTTAAAAGAGAGGAATCATTATGTCAAAAGAAAAGAAAAGCAACAAAGAAGTCAAAAAGCCCAAGAAACAGCCTGACGCTGCGGCTAAGCCGAAGGATGACAAAAAAAAATCATGGTAGCAGTGACGGCAGCAAGTAGAGATAGCAGACACTCTCGGGATGGCTATTAATGCTGTGCAATTGTCATTACTATAATTTTAAACATCGGAATATCCCTTTTTGGGATAATCCGAAAACAGGTTTATGATACCTAGGGTATATGCAGTGCTAAACCCAAAGTAAAATGAAATCTGTTTTTAGTCATGAATATGAGACATTCCGTCGCTGTATGATTGCGGCTCGTAAAGAGGCACAACTAACTCAGGAGTCTGTTGCTAAATCTCTGAAAAAGCCCCAATCTTTCGTAGCCAAATATGAAAACGGTGAACGACGGTTAGATGTAATTGAGTTTCTGTTAGTTGCTCGTGTAATTGGTGTAGATCCTTGCGAGCTTATTAGGAAGATTTCACAAAAAATATCTGAAGCATCTGGTGAGAACGAGACATGAATACGCAAGATGTCATCAGACTTGCATCCCAATATCTCGATCGCCTATCGGGTCACACTTTTGACGTTCTAGAGGTATCTAAACCTGTTACCATAGATGCAGCAGTGAATTTGTCTAAAGTTATCTCAAAGCTTTCGCCCTTAGTGGGAAATTTGATTGAATTTAACACCGTTGAATTCTTGAATCAACAAAATGAGTTCGCTGAATTTGGCAAGTGGCAAAGGCAAGATCCGGGCTTTCCAGATACTATTTTTGTCGGCACAGTTCAACCAACGCCAGGATTAGAAATTAAAGCGTGGTTCCCACTAGCAACAGAGATAACAGCACGTTTTAAAGATAGTCAGAATCACTTTAGGTTCGATCGCACCTACGTTGCTATTCTCGCATGGCTACCCGATAAAATCATCTATGGCAAGCCTCGCATTCTTGATGTGTGCGTTGTCTCTGGTTTATCCGTAGCTGTAGCGAGAGATACCCACTATCACAATCCACCGGATTATCTTGTTTTAGAGCCGGAAGATACAACTCAAAGAACAGCAAATTTGCAACAGACAAACACCCGCGGATATAAATTCCAAGGCTCTACTGAGGAGTTTTTAGAAGCTGAGAAAATCGTTGAGTCATGGGGTACTCAAGGAAAAGTCTATAAGCCGACTAGAGAGTATCAGCGCCTTCTACGCGAGCTACGGATACGGTATGAATACAGACTCGATACAAATTTTGCAAAGATGGATAGAATTGCACATCCAGGTATCGAGGAATTTAAGCGACGTGTCTACAATACTGAAGTTTCCGGTATGACAGTTGGTCGGTGGAATAAGCTTTTGTCAAGTCGCCGAGAAGACAGCATCAAGAAATCCCTACAAGATTATCTACAGATTAGAGAAGAGAGTATTGATGAACTTATTGATTAAATCTCTGTACACCATAGTAGAAATAGTCTGGGTCTATCTCGCAAGAAAAGGCTTTGCGTTTGAGTTGACGTGCTGCCAAAGCTGCACTGAAAAGTCCGCCAAAAGGTTCCCATACAACATCGTTTTCATCTGTCGATGCCTCAACAACAAGCTTCATCAAATCCAGAGGCTTTTGATTGAGATGTAATGCTTTTCCCGAGATAGTTTTAACTCTCTCATCGCCCCGTAAAGATTGACGTTCCCAAACGTTTGTAAAGCCGTGAGGGCATCTAAATTTCGATCGCATTTTACTCCATTCTTGTCCCGTTAAAGACTGATTGCCATCCAGAGAAAAGTATGGTTTTCCTTGAGGACTACCATACTCATTTGCATAGTTCACTAGCCTTTCAAACATCTCCGTCGGAGGAAAATACCACAAATGCCCTTGATCGAAGTATTTTCTGGTTGCAGCATCCACCACCCCGCAAGCATCGTTGGCCCGTCGTAACGGCAATCCAGAGCGTTTCCACTCTTGCAGTAACCACGCTTTTAAAGTAAGTTCATTAACTGTTACTTCTCTTACATATTGAACGCAAACTTCTGTAACAACGGGGAACCTGCGAATTTTTTGTGTGTTAACATTCCCTGCGATATGACCTTTTCCCTTGTTCCAAATATTAGAATTAACATAGCGCCAACCATACTTTTCTAGAAGTGGATGCACCACAGCCCAGCCAATCTCTGAATTCCAAAACCATAGTGTTGTGGAGGGTATGGCTGCTTTTGACCATGCCTCGATATGAGGTTGATACCAATTAGGTAAATCAATATGATCGGAGGTATCTCCTTCAAACCCAAGAATACCGTAAGCTCCATCTGAAATGATGACAGTAGGTTGCTCCCAATTGTCGTAGTGCTGGAGACTATCACCGAGATTTAAAGTAACGTATTCGTCACTCCAGGCAGAAAAATTAAAGTTGGTATTGAGGTTAGCTACTTTACCACGACCAACAGTGCTGCTCGCTTTGCGTTTTAAGATGCTGGGAGAATTCGGTTCTGCGTTAGGACTCATTTGTTGACTTACGTGACTGTAAAAATTAAGTACAAATATTTTATCCTGTTTTGGGATATTGAGGGAAGTGATACCAAAGTTAACCTACCTAGCTCGGCTTTTTTGCCCAAAAAATAATGTAGTTCCACAATCCCCTCAAAGCGATATCTCAGTCACAGCAATATTACCGCCAAAACACACGTCAACATCAGTCCCCGCCGCCCGATCGCGATTCCCATACTCTCCGACATAATAAAAATATTCTCCCTCCATTTTGTACTCAACCGGCAGCGGCTGCGTCGAAGGCTTACAAAACACAATTTCCGGTTCCGCACTTCCCGGCGCTAAATGTGGCAAATTCACATTCCAGAAACACCCAGGCTTCGATTCCCGATTGAGCAAATCGACCAACACCCGCGATGTCCAGCGAGTCGCGACATCCCAGTCAATTTCCAGCGGCCTTTTAATTCTATGGGAAATTGCGATGCCTGGAATACCGTGCATTGCAGCTTCCCGCACCGCCGCAACTGTACCCGAAATGTACACGTCAACGCCCAAATTGCCACCCGCGTTAATACCCGAAAGCACCAAATCCGGCTTCGCACAAACGTGATGAAGAGCGATACGCACGCAGTCTGCCGGTGTTCCCCCTACAGCATACTCAAATTCCGATCGCCGATCGACATGAATCGGACTGTGAGCCGTCACTTGATGCCCGCAGCCCGATAACTGCCCCTGGGGAGCCACCATAATTGTCTTGCCTTCTACAGCTTGCTTCATTGCCTGAATTCCGGGAGCGTCTATGCCGTCGTCGTTGGTTAAAATTATCGTCATTGAAAATTTGTCTGTTAGTAACGTTATTGTGTCACTGGCGGGCGAGTCGAGGCAATCTCAAATTGTAGGGTGGCGCGGGGATTGTATCGGTGTCAGTCGATTTTAGATTTTAGATTTTAGATTTACTCCACAGATGAATCTCGGAGATTGAACAACAGCCTAAAATTTTTGAGCCCTCCACGCCGTACTTTAGTGGCTCAAACCCGGTATCTGCGCCCAGGAAGAGTTACTAATTCTATAGAACCCATTTGACATCTTTGAGTTTTTGGGTTGGGTGACGAGAAATACCGAGAGAAACCCGGTTTCTGATATTTACGCTCATGGCGAGAAACCGGGTTTCTACGAGTTTTTGGGTTGGGTGACGAGAAATACCGAGA
>JBBSNU010000096.1:0-11138 GCA_038260455.1 Chroococcales cyanobacterium
AAAACCAGTATCAAACCCAACAACAATAAGCCCGGAAACTGAGGCCAACTCCGCAGCATTGCCTCCACGGGTTTGATAAAATGAGATAGGGCAAATACCAGGCTATTCGCCCGCACAGAAATTTGATTGTTGTAATCCCGCTGCAACTCGTCCAGCAACCAACCCCGGAATACCAACTCCTCCGCAAAACCCACTCCCAGGGCGCTTAATAGCCCTTCTGCGATGATTCGAGGCAAATTATCAGAATTTTGCCATGCGACAAAGCCGAGCAGTCCTTGCACCACAAATAGGGTGAAAGTGATCGAAAGCCCGATCGCCAATCCAGTCAAAAGTTCAAAACCGTTTTGTCGCGTATTGACTAAACCGTAACTTTTGAGCAATTGCGTTTGTCCGTAAACCTGTTTCCCCCAGCGCGGCACTAGGAAAAGAAACTCGGCAAATAACAATCCCATTGTCAGAATAGTTGCGAGGTTGCTATCTTTAATTAAGAGATAAATTGGTGCGGCGACGGGCAGCCACATTGCTGCTAAGATTAATAGAAAAATTATTACACGTAAGGGGAATGGATAATTTGCTATTTTGTTGGCGTTAATCATTGGTTGTAAATTAAATGGATTTTACATGATATTTTTAGGGCATAACATTGCTCGCTGGTGTCAAGTTAAGGTCAAACTTATTCATATACTTCTGTTTGCTGCCGAGGCCAGATCCCCCCTAGCCCCCCTTAAAAAGGGGGGGACAAGATTCTGATCAAAGTCCCCCTTCTTAAGGGGGATTTAGGGGGATCTGGCCTCGGCTATTAACGAACTTAAGAAGGGGAGAACCGGAAACACTCAAAGTCCCCCTTCTTAAGGGGGATTTAGGGGGATCGAGACTCGCGTCTAAACGAGAGAGACAAAGGTGGTCAGGTTTAATTTGACAGTCGCGAGCATTATCCCGTCCCCAATGTACAAAGCCCGCAGAAAAAGCTAGAATAGCATCATATCGGTTAAAACTTTAAGTGAAGCAAAGCTATAACATCAGGTAACAATGACTGAAGTATCGGATTTCTCAAATGTCGATCGCGAATTAGACGACACAATATTAAGTTTCGCAGACATTCAAGCAGAACTCAACCTGCGCCGCGCTAAAGATGCTCTGCGAGATATAGTAGAACATCTCGATTTAACACCACAAGAGCGAACTGGACTGGAGCCGGAAATTGGCGGCTTGGAAACAATGCTGGACAAGCTAGAGCGCGCTTGCGTGCAAATCGCTGTGTTTGGGATGGTGGGAAGGGGAAAATCTTCGGTTTTAAACGCGCTACTCGGTCAAAATGTGTTTGAAACTGGCCCTACTCACGGGGTGACTCGTACCACCACTATTGGCCAGTGGGATGTGGGAGATGGTGTTGATGACGGTTTACCCGATAGACTTTCGCCTGTTATTTACCGTTTATCGCAAGTAGAATTAATCGACACACCGGGAATAGATGAAGTTGACGGCGAAACTCGCGAACTTTTAGCCCGCCGCGTCGCCAAACAAGCCGATTTGATTTTGTTTGTAGTTGCTGGCGACATTACGAAAGTGGAATATCAAGCACTTTCGCAGTTGCGGGAAGCGGGAAAACCGATGTTATTAGTATTTAATAAAATTGACCAGTATCCCGATGCAGATAGGCTGGCAATTTATCACAAAATTCGGGACGATCGCGTGAGAGAATTGTTATCTCCCGATGAAATTGTGATGTCCGCGGCTTCACCTTTGACAGCGCAGGCGGTGCGCCGTCCCGATGGCACTATGAGCGTGCAAATGACTCGCAGTTTACCGCAAGTTGAGGATTTAAAATTAAAAATCTTGGAGATTTTAGACCGGGAAGGCAAGTCTTTGGTGGCGCTGAATACGATGCTCTGTGCGGGGGATATTAACGAGCAGTTGGTGCGGCGAAAAATGGAGATTCGAGATGATGCTGCTAATCGCATTATCTGGAATGGGGTAATGACTAAAGCTGTGGCGATCGCCCTAAATCCAGTTACTGTAGTTGATATTCTCAGCGGTGCGGTAATTGATGTAGTTATGATCTTAACACTCTCTAAAGTTTACGGCATTGCGATGACAGAAGCGGGGGCGGTAGAATTGCTGCAAAAGATTGCGATTAGTATGGGGGGAATTACTGCGGGCGAATTGTTGGCTAATTTGGGTTTAAGTTCTTTGAAAGGATTGTTGGGTTTGGCGACACCGGCGACGGGAGGTTTGGCTTTGGGGCCTTATATTTCTGTGGCTGTGACTCAAGCTGCAATTGCTGGGGTTTCTTGCTACGGAATCGGTCAAGTTACTAAGGCTTATTTGGCTAACGGTGCGTCTTGGGGAGATGATGGGCCGAAGGCTGTGGTGAGCAAGATTTTGTCTTCTTTGGATGAGGATTCTATTTTAAATCGGATTAAGGATGAGTTGCGGGCTAAGTTGAATTTGGGGAGTGGGGAAAAACATCAATCTCATTGATGATTTTGGAAATTATAGCGATCGATTAATCATAATTCCTGTAGGGGCGGGTTCACCAACCATATCTAACTATAACCAATAATTTAGATAAACCCGCCCCCACCCAATGACGGATTCACGATCGCATTTATTTGTAGAAAATGGAGGAATGTGCGATCGGTTTTTCCGTAAGTCCGCCAGGGGTTAAAACCCCTGTCTCATAGCTAAAGTCGGTTGAAACCGACTGGGAAGATATTGCAATGCTTGTTTAACAATGTGTTTTTCAGTCCTCTTGAAGAGCACTTTCGCTATGAGACGGGGGTTTTTAACCCCCGGCGGACTTGTGGATTAGCGCCGGAGATTTTGGCGGGGGCGATTGCGATGAATCATCGCGGATTTGGGAAGGGGCGATTTTTGATAAAATTGAGAGATTGGGCGATTCCCTACGGGATAGCTGCGCTTCACGCATTTCTATCGTTAGGTGGGGGCGGGTTTTGGTAAATTGTCGGTGAGAATTAAAGATTGTTGGCGAACCCGCCCCTACAGAAATTGTGAACTCTACCAAAGAAACCGGGTTTTTTTCACTCACGGGGTAGAATCAATAATTATCGTAAAAAACCCGGTTTCTGTGTTACTCACAAACCAATTACAAATTACCATTATTATATGTTATTAACCATCTCCACAAATTGCGTCCCTGCTACAGATTTGGGCTATTTGCTGCACAAACATCCCGATCGCCTTCAATGCTTCCCGATGACTTTCGGACAAGCCAGCGTGTTTTATCCCGAAGCAAATGCAGAAAGGTGCACGGCGGCTTTGCTGTTAGATGTCGATCCGGTTGCTTTGGTGCGCGGCAAGTCGAAATCGGGCGATCGCCCTCTCGAACAATACGTCAACGATCGCCCTTACGTTGCCTCGTCTTTTCTCAGTGTCGCCCTTGGCCGAGTCTTCCGTACAGCCCTATCTGGTGGCTGCAAAGACCGCCCACAACTCGCAAAAACTGCCATTCCTTTGACAGTTAATCTGTCCGTTTTGCCCTGTCGCGGCGGCGAGAAGTTCCTGCGCCAAATGTTTGAGCCGCTGGGCTATCAAGTAACAGCCAAACCGCTGATTCTTGACGAGCAATTTCCTGAGTGGGGCGCGAGTCCTTACTTTGCTGTGGAATTGCAAAATACACTGCGGTTAGCGGATTTGTTGAGCCATCTATACGTGCTAATTCCGGTGTTGGATGACGACAAACATTATTGGGTTGGCGATGATGAAATCGAGAAGTTATTGCATCACGGTGAAGGTTGGTTGAACGCGCATCCCGCCCGCGAACAAATTGTCGATCGCTATTTGAAACGCCAGCGCCGCTTGACGCGCATTGCTGTGGCACAATTAGCAGAAGCAGATAATCTTGACCTGGAGAAACTAGAAGTTTCTCACCAGCAAGAAGAGGAAGTTTTAGAACAGCGGATTAGCTTGAACGAACAGCGTTTAGAAGCTGTGGTGGAGGTTTTAAAAGCTAGCGGTGCTCAGCGAGTAGTAGATTTGGGCTGCGGTGAGGGAAAACTGTTACGATTGCTTTTGGCTGAAAGTGCGATCGCCCAAATTACCGGAGTCGATGTTTCTTTTCGGGCTTTGGAAATTGCCAAGGAAAGGTTGCAAGTCGATCGCTTTTCTCCGGCACAGCAATCTCGCTTGCAATTGATCCAAAGTTCGCTGATTTATCGGGACAGCCGCTTGACGGGTTTTGACGCAGCGGCGGTAATTGAAGTGATCGAACATCTCGATTTAGAACGGTTGGCTGCTTTTGAACGGGTTTTGTTTGAGTTTATTCGGCCGAAATTTGCGATCGTCACAACTCCCAATGTTGAATATAATGTTCGGTTTGAAAACTTGCCTGCGGGCAAATTTCGCCACCGCGATCACCGTTTTGAATGGACGCGCGGGGAGTTTCAGGCTTGGGCGCATGGGGTGGCTGAACGGTTTGGTTTTGGGGTGGAGTTTCGTGCGATCGGATCGGAGGATTTAGAAGTGGGTTCGCCTACGCAAATGGCAGTATTTGCCGAGTTAAAATAATACCGACAGTCTGTTTGTGCTTACAATCTAGTTATACTTGGAAAAATGCAGGCTTCAGCTATGAGTAAATCTATCCAAACCCGCATCGTTAAAATTGGTGATTTTCAGGGAATTCGCATTCCCAAATCTTTGTTAGAGCAGATTGGTATTTGCGAAGAAGTAGAAATCGAAGTTCAGGGCGATCGGATTGTCATTCGTGCAGCGCTAAAACCGCGCTCGGGTTGGGATGAAGCGTTTGCAAAAATGGCAGAACAACATGATGATGTCCTGCTTGATGATGCCACGATTACTGAGTGGGATGAGGTTGAGTGGGAATGGTGATCAAACGTTTTGACGAACAGTATTTGTAGGGTGCGTCGCCATCAACAAGCCCTAATTTTAATCGACTTTTCAAGTGGCGACGCACCCGATCTACAGAGTTGATGACAATTATTTTGTTGCAATACTTTTGACAAATAGTATAATACTCACTGAATAATATTATTAAATTATGAAAATTACCATTCCCGAACTATCTTTAGTCGTTCTCATTGGTGCATCCGGTTCCGGCAAATCCACCTTTGCGCGCCAGCATTTCCAACCGACAGAAATCATTTCATCGGATTACTGCCGCGGCCTGGTTTCCGATGACGAAAACAATCAAGCGGCCACCGCTGATGCTTTTGAATTGCTGCATTTTATCGCTGCTAAACGTCTGGCGGCAGGTAAGTTAACTGTGATTGATGCTACGAACGTTCAGCCGGAAAGCCGCAAACCTTTATTGGAATTAGCCCGAAAATACCATTGCTTTTTAGTAGCAATTGTGCTAGATTTGCCAGAAAAATTGTGTGCCGATCGCAATCAACAACGTCCAAACCGCAACTTCGGCAGTCACGTAGTTCGGCGGCACGTCCAAAGTTTGCGGAAATCGCTCCGCAATCTCGATCGCGAAGGCTTCCGCTACGTTCACATCCTCTGTTCCCCAGAAGACATCGCAGCAGCCCAAATCGAGAGACAACCCCTCTGGAACAACCGCAAACAGGACACAGGCCCCTTTGACATCATCGGCGACATTCACGGCTGCTGCGACGAATTGTCACAACTGCTGCAACAGTTGGGCTATCAAATTGTCGAATCATCCAGCGAGTCAGGCTTCTGGGATTCTCCCGTTTACGCACATCCAGAAGGGCGTAAAGCCGTGTTTTTGGGCGATTTGGTCGATCGAGGCCCCCGCATTCTCGACACCCTCAAACTCGTGCGAAACATGGTAGCCGCATCAACAGCTTTGTGCGTACCAGGAAATCACGACATCAAATTGCTGCGAAAACTCAGCGGCAAAAATGTCAAAATCAACCACGGACTCGAACAAACCTTAGCAGAAATAGCAGCTTTACCCGATGAAATGCGCGAATCTGCGATCGCAGAAATTCGCCAATTTTTAGATAGTTTAATCGGGCATTACGTCCTCGACGGCGGCAAATTAGTCGTCGCCCACGCCGGAATGAAAGCAGAATTTCAGGGACGCGCATCCAGGAGAATTCGAGATTTCGCCTTGTACGGAGAAACCACCGGCGAAATCGATGAATTCGGCTTACCAGTCCGCTACAATTGGGCCGCCGAATATCGAGGTCAAGCAGCAGTTGTTTACGGACACACCCCGATTCCCGAAACAGAATGGTTGAACAATACTGTGGATATTGACACCGGCTGCGTTTTCGGTGGCAAACTAACAGCTTTGCGGTATCCCGAAAGAGAATTTGTCAGCGTTCCTGCTGCGATGATTTACTGCGAACCTGCCAAACCGATCGCCTTTCCATCCATTGCAACTCCAGATAACAGTTTTCCCGCAATAAATCTCACCGCCCAACAGCAGTTTGATGACGTGCTGGACATTAGCGACGTACTCGGAAAACGCATCATTTCCACTCGCCTGCAACGTAACATTGTAATTCGAGAAGAAAATGCGATCGCCGCCCTGGAAGTAATGAGCAGATTTGCCGCAAATCCCAAATGGCTGATTTATTTGCCACCCACAATGTCTCCCGCTGCAACTTCCAAAGAACCCGGACTTTTAGAACATCCAGCCGAAGCATTTAACTACTACAAACAGCAGGGCGTATCGACAGTTGTGTGCGAAGAAAAGCACATGGGTTCCCGTGCAGTTGTAATTGTTTGCCGCGACGCATCGGCGGCTAAACGGCGCTTTGGGATTCTCAACAACAGCATTGGCATTTGCTACACCCGTACAGGCCGCCATTTCTTCGATAATTCTACCTTAGAAACAGAGTTTTTAGCGCGGGTTAATGTCGCTCTTTCTGCCAGCAATTTTTGGGATAAATTTCAAACCGATTGGGTATGTTTGGACTGTGAATTAATGCCTTGGTCGGCAAAAGCTCAAGGTTTATTGCAAGAACAATATGCTGCTGTAGGAACCGCATCTCGTCACGGATTTGCGGAGGCGATTAAGAACCTAGAACAGGCAAAACAGCGGGGAGTTGAAGTTGATTCTTTGCTGGCTAGCTACCGGGAACGGGCCGAATTAGCCGATCGCTATGTCAACGCCTATCAGCGCTACTGCTGGCCCGTGCAATCCATATCCGACCTCAAGTTAGCGCCTTTCCACATCTTGGCAACCGAGGGAAAAGTTCACACCGATCAGAATCACTGCTGGCAGATGGAACAAATAGCAGAAATTTGTAATTTTGACCTAGAATTGCTGTTAGCTACTGAATACAAAGTAGTTAGAATTGCAGATATTGAAAGTCAATCCGCAGGGATTCAATGGTGGGAAAAAATGACTGATGCCGGGGGCGAAGGGATGGTTGTCAAGCCAATGGAATTTATCGTTAAAAATAGCAATAAACTGGTACAGCCTGCGATCAAATGTCGCGGCAAAGAGTATTTGCGAATTATTTACGGTCTGGAATATTCTTTACCGGAGCATTTGGAAAAATTGCGATCGCGCGGGCTTTCCGGGAAGCGTTCTTTAGCTTTGCGAGAGTTTGCTCTCGGTGTAGAATCATTGGAGCGATTTGTGGCGGGCGCTCCTTTGAGACAAGTTCACGAGTGCGTTTTCGGAGTTTTAGCGATGGAAAGCGAACCTGTCGATCCGAGATTGTAATTTGGTTCGTAGTGAGGACTTCAGTCCGCATCTCCGCTCGGAGGACTGAAGTCCTCACTACGAACTTAAATTAAGCATAAAAAAATGGCGTTTGTCAAGTACAAACGCCATTTTATAGAGTTACAAACGCGGCGTTTTATCTTGTTTAAACGACGCCAGCCATTCGCGAAGTTCGTTGGCCGCAATCTCGCGCCCGCCCAAACCAAAGGCTAGAGCAATTCCAACTGCGATCGCCCCTAGCAGCAGCCCAAAAGCTAAATTCACAATATCGCTGCCAATGCCCATCTGTTGCAGCGCTAAGGCCGCCACAAAAGCAATAATCGCGATGCGAGCCGTTTGGCCCAACAGTCGCGCTTGGCGAGTTCCAGAACTAGCAATCAAACTAAAGGCCAGGTTCGCCAAATACAAGCCGATCGCAAATACGACCAAACCAGCCAGCACCCTACCTGCAACCAGCACAATACCCGTAACAATCGCCGTCAGCGCTGGAATCCGCAGCACGTCAGTAGCCGCCACTACAGCAAACAGGATGATGCCTACCTGCACCAAAATGCCGACAAATTGCGAAGGCGTGCGGGCGGGAAGTTCCGGTTCCTGAAGAATCGTTGCTTCAGGATCGATCGAACTCGGCGGTAGTCGCAGCGGCTGTTTCGGCTGCACTCCCAACCAAGAAAAGATATTGTTAAACCCAATTCCGGTGAGGATATTAGTCACCAAATCGCCGATCCAGCGCCCCAAAATGTAAGCAACCGCCAGAATTAGCGCTGCTGTGAAAATGTTGGGAAGCGCGCCCAGAATCGTGTTGAGCATCGCGATGGCCGGCAGCGAAATCGCCTGGATGTCCAAAGCGTTCAAAGCTGCGATCGCCGTGGGAATCAAAATCAACACGTAGACGATCGTACCGATAATCCACGACAGCGATTGTCCGCCCGAACTCCGGGAAATGCCAAACCGAGCGCCCAAACTGTCCGCCCCAGCAGCAGCCAGCAGGTTCGTGACAATCCGCTGCACCACTTGAGCCAGCAGCCAGCCGACAAACCCAATCAGCAAAGCTTCCAGGATTTTCGGAATTGCCGCCAAAATTTGGTTGAGCAAATTATTAACTGGTAGCAAAGCCTGCTGCAAATCCAGCGATTCGAGAATCAACGGCAAAAACAGCAGAAAAATGAACCAGTACAGCGCATTAGCCAGAGTATCGCTCAGCAGCAAAGGATTCTCGCTTGGTGCATTCCCCACATGCTGATTCAAGCGCTCGTCTACGCCAAAAGTCCGCATCGCCCGCGATAGAGCCAATTTGGCAACTGTCGCCAACACCCAAGCAATCCCCAGAAAAATTAGGGCTTTGGCTAACTTCGGCAAAGCACCAGCAATTTGATTGAGAAAAGTATTGAGGGGTTGCGAGACAGCCGTTAGATTCAGCCGGTTGAAAAAGGCAACTAGGAAAAAGATAAAAATGATCCAGAATACCGCAGCGGAAATCCATTTTTCCACTTGCGGGGAGCCTTCTCCTTCCGGGCGGCCAGTAATCCAACCAGCCAGTCGGTTGTCTATGGTAGTCTTCTTGAGCAATCCCCCGACTAAAGATGAGACGAGGGCTGATACGATCAAGCCAATTAGCAGAATACCGATCGCCCAGAGGAGATTTTCAAGGTTTGAACCCACCACAAAATCGTTAAATCCGCGTTCGGCATCTGCCAGGGGATTCGGGGCGGGTTGGACTTGTGCCAAAATGCGTAGCGTAGCGGGGCGTAAGCCATCGGACATAACCGCTATTGGGCCCGATATCTGTTGAGTTATTTCTTGCCAAGTTTCATTCATTTTTTTCTCAGGTTAGCGTCACATTTGACATGGCAGATAAGAAACTGTAAGAATACGCTTCTAGCTTGCAGGTTTTCATGTCAATTCGTCAAGTTTTCGAGCAATCAATTGAAATTCGCGCTGCCGCCACCTTGGTGGAGCGCTGTATAGTCGATCGCACTTTGATGCACAAGTGGCTAAATCCCCTGCTGCGCTGCGAACCCGAGGGCGAGTGGGATACTGCTGTAGGAAGCCGCAGCTTGTTCATCATAAAAATTCCGGTTTTGCAACCCACTTTAAACAGCGTGGTTTTAGAGCGACAACCCGGTTTAATTGTTTGGGGGTTTGACGGATTTTTCCAAGGGTGCGATCGCTGGGAATGTCAGCCCCAAATCCAAGGAACTCTCTTGATTAACCGCTTTGAATTTCAAATCCCCAATCCTTTAATTAGATTTGGTTTCAATCGCTTTGCAGCTTCTTTGACCAAAAAAGACATGAAAGACCAACTCCGCCGACTCAAACGAGTAGCGGAGCAATTATCTCAAGAAATTAGTAATAGCTAATCGGTAACGGTAATTTGGAATCGGTAATTGGTAATAGCTGAAACCTCAAGGCTAATAGAAAAAGCAGCACCAATTCGCAATTAGTAACTCCCAATTCCCAATTCCCAATTCCCGATTTCTGAATTCCAGCAACTTCAGTTATTTACTTCCCAGCCCCCGATGATGAATTGGGCTGACAAATCATTTGTCTTGCTTGACCTGCCGTATTTTGCAAAGCTGGGGAATTCTGATATAAAGCCTGCATATCTTGCAAATCTTTGATGACTCGCTGATAGATTGCCACCGCTTGATTGCCATTCACTTCTAAAGCTGCAGGCCCGTAATTTTGAATCACTTCGATCAGCGATATTTTACCATCTGTGGAAGCTGCGAGTAAGGCATCGCGCAGTGCCGGCGCGCTTTGCAGCCGAGTAGTCGGCGTATAAGCAACCTCGCCCAATTCTTTGAAAACAATTTCCCCAAAATAAGTATTTGCCAACCGCGTTACTAATTGGGAATCTAAAGCCACTTCTCGCGTTAATATTTCGCGCACCGACTCAGGAGTTTGTTTCGCCAGATTCAGAACGCTTTGCAGTTGAGGTGATGCTTTGCCGGTTTGTGCAAAGCTTTGCAAGTCGCTCATCGGTAAAGTTACGTCAACTGCACCGTATTTTACTGTAACATTGTCTAGTGCAAAGGCTTTGCCGCTGTTGAGAAATACTGCACTTGTCGAGATTAAAAGTGCCAAACCTAATGATAAAGACTTTGACATTTTTTTGGTAAAATGGGCTGACTGTAGTTGCATTCCGTTGAGATAATTTGGTTGAAACTTAAAGTTCATGGGTTTGTGCCTTTTTACGTCAAAATACTGTTTCGATCGATCGTCTCTGCGGGTATCAGTCGAGAAAGTGGACTCAGGATCTCCGTAAATGACATAACATTTTACAGTCAGGTCGAGCAAATGTAACCTATCAAAAGATAGGTGTTAATTGCTCGGTTATATGTTATACCCAGATTTGCAAGAATTCGATCGAGCTTTGCAAAACTTATAAAAGCGATATTGGGCTGTCCAGCAGCAGTTGATCGAGTGTGGCTTGGGGTGCGATGTTGTGCGATCGCCCATTTAAGTTAGTTCTGATCGAGCCTTTCGAGCAATTGGCGAATTCTAGCAG
>JBBSNU010000097.1:0-11097 GCA_038260455.1 Chroococcales cyanobacterium
CGTTCGATTGACTGCAATCAGCAAGGTTCGTAAAGGTTCGTAGTGCGGACTTCAGTCCGCCCAAAAGCAAGATTAGTAAAGGTTCGTAGTGCGGACTTCAGTCCGCCCAAAAGCGGACTGAAGTCCGCACGACGAACGGCAAGATTTTGGATAGCGACAAACCATAAAAATAATTTTAACCTTTTTAAAAATTGTTTAAATTTATTTGTCGGTGGTGTCGCTAACAAAAAACTTGCGTTTGTTCGGGGGGTCTACTGCCCGTTTTGGGGCGCACTAATGCCCGCACTACGAACCTTTACTAATCTTGCTTTTGGGCGGACTGAAGTCCGCACTACGAACCTTTACGAACCTTGCTGATTGCAGTCAATCGAACGGACAGGATATTACATATCGGAAAGAATAAACGAGCCTAACAATTGTTTTGTTCCACGATTTTTGAAAAATAATATTAAGTAGTGGAAAGCCCAATTTTAGATTATTCTTCAATCTCCCAGATTCATCTAGGGAATAAATCTCTCGTTCTTCAATCTAAAATCTAAAATAGACTGACATTCAGGGATCGATTTAGTAAGATAAGAATAGAAGCTATTAAGGAGTACCGGTGATGAAAGACCCTGATGAATGCGCCAATATTCACGAAGTGCGGGAGGAAATCGATATCATCGATCGAGAAGTGATCGAGGCTTTGAGCAAGAGATTTCAATACGTCATCGCAGCAGCAAGGTTCAAAACGAGTGAAGCTAACGTTAGAGCAGCCGATCGCTTTCATGATATGTTACAGCAGCGGCGCGAGTGGGCTAAAGAATCGGGTTTGAACCCTGATGTGGTTGAAAATATTTACCGTGATTTGGTAAATTATTATATTGACGAAGAGTTGAAACATTACAAATCTGAGTAATGCTTCCCTACATTCACATCTAGAACTATTAGGAAATTGAGTCCGCGCGGGCGGACTGCTAGCAATATTTATGAGGTGAATTGGTAATATGAAAATTGCGATCGCACAACTCAACCCTACTATTGGTGATATCTTGGGCAACTCCAATATAATTCTGGAGTGTGCGAAAAAAACCAGGGTGGAAGGCGCTAACCTATTGCTAACACCGGAACTTTCCCTGATTGGTTATCCGCCGCGCGATTTGTTGATGGAACCGAGTTTTATTGCAGCCGCAGCCGCACAGTTGCACCAACTGGCCCGGAATTTGCCGCCGGATTTGACCGTTATCGTCGGTACTGTCGTACCTAATGCTCATGCTGTTAAATTAGGCGGAAAAGCATTGTTTAACAGCGCTGTTTTGTTAAAAGATGGCGCTGTTAAACAAGTTTTTCATAAACGCTTGTTGCCTACTTATGATGTATTTGATGAAGATAGATATTTTGAACCTGGAGAAAGCAGCAATTACTTTATTATTGGTGATTTAAAAATTGGCGTGACAATTTGTGAAGATTTGTGGAACGATCGGGAGTTTTGGGGTAAACGCAGTTACGCGGGCGATCCGATTGCCGATTTGGCAAAAATGGAGGTGGATTTGGTGGTGAATTTGTCGGCATCGCCATATTCTGTCGGGAAGCGGAAAGTGCGATCGGCTATGTTGCAGCATAGTGTCATTCGCTGGGGAATACCGATTGTTTACGCTAATCAGGTAGGGGGAAATGATGATATTATTTTTGATGGCAGCAGTTTGGCTGTGAATCGAAAGGGTGATTTGATTCAGGTATTGAATTCTTTTGAAACGGATTTTGCCCTGCTGGAATATGACGAAAAAAAACAAGATTTAATTAGCAGCGGGAAGGGGCAAGATTCCGGTTTTGCAACTGATTTAAGTTTCGATCCGCCCTTGGGAGATGCAGAAATTTGGGCTGCTTTGGTTTTGGGAGTGCGAGATTATGTTCGCAAGTGCGGTTTTTCTAAGGTTGTACTCGGTTTGAGCGGCGGGATAGATTCGGCTTTGGTGGCGGCGATCGCCAGTTGCGCGATCGGGCCGGAAAATGTGCTGGGGGTGTTGATGCCTTCTCCTTACAGTTCGGATCATTCGGTTAATGATGCTTTGGAATTAGCCCGAAATCTGGGTATTGCGATCGAAATGTTGCCGATCGGCGATTTGATGAAATCCTACGATCGCACTCTCGCCGATTTGTTTGTCAATACAACTTTCGGGATTGCTGAGGAAAATATTCAATCCCGGATTCGAGGCAATCTGTTGATGGCAATTTCTAATAAGTTCGGACATTTGCTGCTTTCCACTGGTAATAAATCAGAAATGTCGGTGGGTTACTGCACTCTCTACGGCGATATGAATGGCGGATTGGCGGTGATTTCTGATGTGCCGAAAACTCGCGTTTATTCGCTTTGTCGGTGGCTGAATGCTGGCGGATATGTAGGTGCGATGCCTCCGTCTCCTTCCCCTAGCAAGGAGATAATTCCGGTTGATATTATTAGTAAAGCGCCTAGTGCTGAACTGAAACCGGGACAAGTTGATCGAGATTCTTTGCCTGATTACGATGTTTTGGATGACATCTTGCAGCGCTCGATCGAACATCACCAATCTGTCCCAGAAATTGTGGCGGCGGGACACGATGCAGCGGTGGTTAAATTTGTAGTAAAATTAGTCAGGCAATCGGAGTTTAAACGGCGACAAGCAGCCCCTGGTTTGAAAATTAGCGATCGAGCTTTTGGTACCGGTTGGCGAATGCCGATCGCCAAAGCTTCCTTTTAAGTAGGTGGTTATAAATAAACATTACATGGGAGAGGGCGGGTTTTGAATAAAATTATTGGTTGGGATGTTATAGATTGTGGCTTAACCCGCCCCTACCAGATACTATGTTTTTTGTGATGACTTACTTATTAAAAACTAAATGGTTAACATCGGCGGTACTTTCGGCTTCGATTTTCTCCTAGGAACCCCCAGCAGCGATACGATTAGAGGATTTTCAGGTAATGACACGATTCAAGGTTTGGCGGGAAATGACCTGATTTTTGGCGATCGCGACAATGACTTGCTCGCGGGAAATGAAGGCGCTGATACGCTGTTTGGAGGCCTCTCAAACGATACAATCTATGGAGGACAAGATTCGGATTGGATTAATGGCGATCGGGGTAGCGATTTGCTAATCGGCGGCGAAGGTAAGGATATCTTGACAGGAGGCACGGGCGATGATTTATTTGTGATTGACACAACCTCCGCCGCACCTACTATTACTGAATCTGATGTAATTACAGATTTTAGCAACGGTAATGATAAAATTGTCTTGACTGATAACATAAAGTTTAGCGATTTGAACATTTTTGTTTCTGACAACCAAACTGTCATGCAAAATAAAAATTCTGGCAACTATTTAGGAGTTGTTTTGGGAAAACCTAACCTGACAGAAACCAACTTTATATCGCTGTTTGGCGGGATGGATATGGGTCAACTTTTACCAGTTTCTGCGAATACTATTGTGGGCGATCGCCCCCTGGGACTAGAAGTGGCAAAAACTCCCGAAGAACAAGCAATTGGCTTAATGTTTCGCACAGAATTGCCCGAAGACAGGGGAATGCTTTTCCCGATCGCCCCCGCGCGAAACGTGCGTTTCTGGATGAAAAACGTATCGATCGAGCTCGATATGGTTTTTCTGCGCGAAGGCGTAGTGCAAGCGATAATTCCTAACGTACCGCCGTGTTTGAGCGACACCTGCCCCAACTACGGCCCGGATGTCCCCGTTGACGGAGTTATTGAACTAAAAGGCGGAAGGGCGGCTCAATTGGGACTCAAAGTGGGCGATCGGATTCCCAATTTACCCTAAAAGGTATATGATTTTACAACCGCATTCAACATTTGTGCATCCAATGAATCCGATTGAATTAAAAATAATCCCCAATCAAACTCAAGACGGTTTAGCTTACCAACATTTGCGCTTGCGAATTACAACTCAAGACGGTATTATCACACCCGATGATTTACAAGGTTTGAAACTTCCTGAAGGCGTTGAATTTAGCCAAGGAATTGTCATTGAAGGTAGAGGATCAATTTGGTTGTACGGGTATTTAGTACATGAATGCCATCCTGCTGCTTGGGTTGGATGTTACGATCCGCGATTGCAAGGTGCGGTGGTGGTAGCAACGCACAAGCACGAGGTATCGGTTGGACAGGTAATAAAATTGAATTTACCAACTTAATAAATTAGAAAAGGTTTGTAGTGAGGACTTTAGTCCGCATCAATCCGAGGACTAAAGTCCTCACTACAAGCCTTGTGTACAGTATTATTCAATAAAACTTTTAAAAATATCGATAATTTTGCCAGAATTTCTCACAAAACACTCATTTATATCGATCGATATAATTGGCTCTTCTAGCCGCATAAATTGCCAGAGACTGCCTGTTGTCACAACTCCGTAAACTTTCTTAATTTCATGGTCTTTTTAGCCGAACTTCCTTCTTCCTTCTTTTCACCCTGAGCGAAGCCGAAGGGCCTTCTTCCTTCTTCCTTCCTTCTTCCTTCTTTCTTCTTCCTTCTTCCTTCTTCCTGACATCCGTTAAATCTGTTAAATTCGTTAAATAATCCGTTGTCGAACTTCCTTCTGCTATAATTTATCCTTTCACGGGCAGAACGATCGCAAATTCAGTCCCAATTCCGGGTTCCGCACTCACCTCGATGCTTCCGCCATGTTTTTCTACCGCAATCTGATGGGCAATTGTCAACCCCAATCCAGTTCCTTTTCCGACACATTTCGTCGTGAACAAATGGTCGAATATATGCTTTTTGATTTCCTCTTTCATCCCGGTGCCGTTATCAGCAATTTTAATTTGAATCTGCCCTTCCCCCAGTACCTCAGTGCAAATAGTTATGCGGTTGGGATTGCTGGCAATTTCGCTAAAACTGCGTCCGAAATTTGACTCTTCTAAGGCATCGATCGCATTAGCAAGCAGGTTCATAAAAACTTGATTTAATTGACCGGGGAAACATTCGATTTTAGGGAGGTTATGGTATTTAGTTATTACTTCGATTGGCGGGCGGTATTCGTTGGCTTTTAGGCGGTGTTTCAAAATCAAAATAGCGCTATTAATGCCATCATGAATATTAAAAGGAACTTTGTAATCTTTGTCTCCTCGGGAAAAGGTGCGGAGGCTGGTACTGATGCTAGAAATGCGATCGCACCCGACTTGCATTGAATCAATCATCTTCGGTAAATCTTCCAAAAGATAATCGATATCTATCTCTTCGGCATGATTTGCAATCTCCGATTTCGGTGCATCGGAGCAATACAATTCTAAATGTTCTATAACATCTGCCAAGCTTCTTTTAGCTTCGCTTAAATTGCCAGAAATAAATCCAATTGGATTGTTGATTTCGTGGGCGACTCCGGCTACTAAATTGCCCAAAGCCGACATTTTCTCGCTTTGCACTATTTGCAGTTGCGCTTGCTGCAAATCTTTTAAAGTTTGTTCTAGCTGTTGATTTTGCTGTTGCAAAAGTTCATCTGCTTGCTTGCGATCGGTGGCATCAACACCCAAACCAATAATCCCGATCGTCTCGCCCTCAGCATTTTTTAACTGCACTTTCGTGACTTCTATATAGTGTTGTTTGCCGTCAACCAATGTGAGACTTTCGCTGGAGTAATGCGGCGAATCTTGGGCAAGACAGGCGGCATCTGAAACCAAACAGTTCGCTGCATTTTCCCCCAGTATATCTTTGTAATGCTCGGCAGCTAAAAAAGCGCTCAGAGGCGCGCCCACATCTTGGCAAAAGGTATTGTTAAAAAACTTTACTTTACCCTTGGGATTCACCATCCAAATCCAAATCGGAGCGACATCAAGAATCGCTTGCAACATTTGTTTCTGCTCGGCAAGCTGAGCTTCGGTGCGGCTGAATTTTGTTAGCAATTGCTCTAATTGTTGGCTGTAATCTTGAGATTTTTGATAAAGCAGAGCATTTGACAAACTGATGGCTGCTTGGGAACACAGGAGATTGAGAAATTGCAGGCGATCGCGCGTGAAAACTCCTGCAGTTAACCGATTTTCTAGATACAAAATGCCGACTAAGTTGTCTCGATCGAGAATCGGCCAACATAACAGGCTCTGCGGTTGGTATTTCTGGAGGTAGGAGTCGGAATCGCGATCGCAATTTTCAGCGATGTTCCGCACAATCACAGGTTTTAACAAGTTTTTAACGCAATCAACAATTTTCAGGGGCAGGATCTCGCTGTTTTCATCGAGTGCTGCAGATGGTAAGCCGATCGCCCTTTCGACTCCAAAATTGTCGATCGCGCTTGCTGCAGCCACTTCCCATTTACTGCCGTTTGGTAACAGCAGCACTGCTTTGTCAGCTTCTGTATTTGCGATCGCCAGTTGCATCAGTTTAGCAATCAGTCGATCGAGTTCAATTTCGCTAGAAAGCGCTTGACAAGCTTTTAGCAGAGTTGAACAAATTCCGAAATCCGACAGGTGACGCGACACAGATGAATGAATCAATGGATGCGCCGAGTAATTTTGGTGGGCTGGTATTGCGACAGTTGCTAATGAATTTTCACCGATTGTTGCTGGTTGCAAAATCGGTGATAACAATTGAGGATAGCGTTTTTTTAAGTCTTCAATTTTGACTGCATCTCCGCAGCGAGCATAGCAATCGCAGGCATCTATCATGTAGACTCTGGCAATTTTTTCTCTGCCGTGGGACAGGTAAAACTTAGCAGCAAGTTCGCACGCGAGAGCTTCTTCATTAACATATTCGTTAGCTTTAGCTCCGGCAATAGCTCGATCGTACAATTCCATTGCTTCTGCTTTCTGCCCCAAAACGCCCCGCCATTCTGCCTCAACCAGATCGAGCTTGTGCTGGTAATCGAGCGGGGTAAGGTGCGCGGATTCTTTGAGTTTTTTCTGACTCGTCTCAACGCGCTTTAGGATTTGTTTGCGTTCCGGCGGTGCGGCATCTGTATAGGTTGCCAAATGTGCCAGCGTATCGTAAAAGTCGTGCATCATTGTTACTAGCATCACAACAAAATTTCCCAAATAAAGTTTGTCTGCATCCCCCTATCGATCTGCTTCGGATGGCGGCGACAATATATCGCGCATCCTTCGCCTTTTTTTTAATCGATTTTATACCGCTATATCTGGCTGGTAACAGTCAAGATAAATTTCAATATGGGGAGGTATCATATATTAGTAAATAACTCTGATATTTTCTAGTTAGTCGAGAATGTCTGTTCGCTTAAGGACTATTTTGAGCAATGCAATTAACAACTGCGATGCAACTCAGTTTTGCATTTATAGTCCGATTGCCTCAAGAGATCGCGTATTGTACAGCTCGCGAGCGGGGACAGCACTGTAAAAAAATGCTTTTTGCAAAACACAGATGCTTTCGTTTGCTGCTAGCCGATTGCGGGTGTTTTTCGGTTGCCGCCGAAACAGCAGCCGATCGACAATCGGCGTACAATTGCGCGATCGGGCAATCTCCAGGCATTACTGTCAAATTTACTACATCTACTGTTGCATCCATTTTGACTGATCCCAGCCCCGATCTTAACTTGAGATAGTTAGTGTATCTATCTTAGGGCATAAACAGCATAATTTTCTAGTTGCCGATCGCAAATTACAGTTATCTGTCAAATAACATTTTATACTTTGGCGATCGAAATTAGAGTCTTTTACTTACGTATAGATTGCTGCTATCGATCTCAAATGCGGTTAAATTAACGCAAATAACAGTAGAAATACGGAAAAACACTGTATCGAAAAATACAGTGTATAATTAAGTAAGTTTAATATAGTTCGATCGTGAAACCAGTAAAATGGCTCCTAGAAAAAGATATCTCTGATGTGGAAGAGCAATTTATCCAAGAATTGCAGAAACAAGGATATACCTACAAAGAAACAAAATACCTCGACTTTCGCCCCGAAGCAGCAAACCAATATTTTCCCGACCACGATTGTGTATTATTCAAAGGAACTTTAAATTTAGGTCGGGATATCTTAAGAACATCTTGGATTCCCGGAGCTTATATGGATGAAAAAAATCTCCGCTGCTCCACCTACTACACTTACTTCGGTAAATACTTGCTTAACAACAAATACTTCATTCTCTCTTTGGGAGAATTGGTGAGAAGAAGAGCAGAAATTATCGAATACTTCACATCAGACGGAGAATTATTTGTCAGGCCTGACAGCAACATGAAGTCCTTTAGGGCTGGGGTTTTCAACCTCAACATCTTAAATACCGTGCAGTCTCTGGGAAGCGAACTAAAAAGAGATGAAACAACCTTAGTATTAGTCAGCGGCAAGCGATTAATTACTAAAGAGTGGAGATTCTTTATTTATAAAAATCAAATTATTACCGGTTCTCTATACTTAATCGGAGAAGAAAGAGTCGATGAAACAATCAGAGGAGGTTATTTAGAAAACTATCTCAGTGAAGTGTTAAAGCAAGTAAGCTGGTATCCCGAAGCTCTTTATTCAATAGATATTTGCGAATCAGACGGAGAGCTTTACTTGTTAGAGCTTGGTTCTTTTAGTTGTGCCGGAGAATACGGTTGCGACTTGAGTTTGATGGTAGAAGCTGGTGCAAAAGCAGCACGGGAAGATTGGGAAAATGTCAATGATTAATTAATAGCGATGGAAGTCCTTAGCAGGCTGACATATATATTGCTGCTTATTTGTGAGGAACGAAGCAATCCCAAAAAATTAATATTGCTTCGTTTCTCAACGTTATTTGAAATTAGTCGATCGCATCTGCTGCTCTTTCTGCTGCTCGTTGAGTTCTGTCAATATCTCTATCGACTTTTGCGCGAACCTTGTCCGAAGCATCTTCAGCACTGTATTTTACATTTCGCGCTGCATCTTTGACATTATCCTTGCCTTGGCTGACATTATATTTCAGCGACTCAGTACCCTCTGCTGCTCTTTTTTTTGCTCCATCGGTAGCTTCTTCAACAATTTCTTTTGCTCCCTTCAAGCCGTCGCGAGTGTTTTCTTTAAGGTTAGCAAAACCTTCTTTGGTTTTGTCGCCAAAGTTATCAGCTTTGCGCTGAGCCGTGCGAGCATTCTCATTCACCTTATCGCCAATTTTGTCAAGTTTGTCGGGCGCGTCGTCCCCTACCCGCCGCAAGTTTTCGCCCACATTGCTGCTAGATTTGGTGTCGATGCGGCGCTGGGCTTGATCTTTGAGAAGCTGAGCTTTTGCTTCTGCTGCTGTAACAGTTGTGTTTCTGGGATCGTCATCGCTGTATTGATTCTGGCCGCCTTTATATACGGAAGTTACAGCCTCAGAAGGCACTTCTTCTCTAATTTGGTCGGAGGTTTTTGCTGCCATCACATCAGTGCCACTGCAAGCAGTGCTCACTAATACTAAAATGCCAGCCATAAACACTGTTAAGATTTGTACAGCGCGAATTTTTTTCAGAAAAGCAGTTAGTCTGTTCATAAAAATGATCCTTTCTATTGTGATACGATCCAATGCCTGGTAGTTTTGTAGATGGCTAGCATTACAAACTTAGGCACTAAAACACTTTTTTTAGTATAGAAATACAAACAGGAGCTTTTCATCTATCTCAAGTTAGATTCTTCAAGTTGTAGCAGGTGTAGAAGGAAGAAGTCATTAGTCATTAGTCCGAAGGAAGATGGAAGATGGAAGAAGAAAGATGGAAGAGTTGACAGCAAACAGCAAACAGTAGACAGCTTGCCCGAAAAGCCCGTTGTTGGGTTGACAGTTGATTGATGCAAGAAGGAAGATGGAAGAAAAAACGGACAATCCTCAATCTTATACCAATTATTAAAAATCGCAGTTGCCCGCGCCGGATAGGGCAATGCCTTTTCCCTACTTGGCTGAGCGTTTGGCGGGAAGTGCGCGCTGCGTTGAAAAGTTTTGCATTTTCGGAGCAAAAAAAACCTTCCAGTCAGGAACCAGAAGGAAGGAGGTGTATGATCTCAAGTACAACAAAGTCTTTAATCGCAATTGTCACGGCACGCGGCGATCGCACGCATCTATCTAATGGCTGAAAATATCTGCACAGTTACTAATCATCATTGAATCGCTGTTTTTAAGCTCTTGCAGAATTCGCCCACCGCTGCTAAACCCTCTTCTGGAGTGCCTTGGGCCAAGCGTTTAACAAAAGCACTGCCAACAATCACAGCGTCTGCACCCCATTCTTTCACTTGGCGAGCGTGTTCCGGTGTCGAGATACCAAACCCGACGCCGATGGGTTTGTCGGTGATGCTGCGAATTTCTTGCAGCAACTCTTTTGCTCGCGCATCTAAGCCTTCGCGCACTCCTGTAACCCCCGTCACGCTGACTAAGTAAATAAATCCTTGAGACTGGCGGGCGATCGCTTCTATGCGGTTTTTGGGACTTGTCGGAGCAACTAATAATGTTAGTTCAATCCCTAATTTTTTGGCAGGTTGAATGAGACTGTCAGCTTCTTCTAAGGGCAAATCTGGTACAACCAATCCCTGAACTCCAGCACTTTTGATTTGCTGCAAAAAGGTTTCTATACCTCGGTACAAAATCGGGTTGTAGTAGGTGAAGAGAATAATGGGCGATCGCAAATTCGGACTAACTTTAGCTACCATTTCCAGCACCGGATCTAACCGCGTTCCCCGCTGCAAAGCCCTAGTAGCGGCGGCTTGAATCACGGGCCCGTCAGCTAGCGGGTCAGAATAGGGAACGCCAAGCTCGATCGCATCTGCACCGTTATCATCCAAAACTTGCAGTGCTTTAGCCGTTGTCTCCAAATCTGGATCGCCAGCGGTAATAAAAGGAATCAACGCACATTGATTGCTTTTACGCAACTTTTCAAAACAATTAGAAATAGTCATTAGTTATGATAGAAGAAAGAAGGAAGAGGGAAGAGGGAAGAAGGAAGAGGGAAGAAGGAAGAGGGAAGAAGGAAGAGGGTATTTCTGGCGGCAAGTTCAATTAAGTAAGGTGGATAATTTCCACTTTACTTAATATTATTTCTGGTGCGTTTGTAGGATTTATGGGAAACGATTCGATTGGTAAGTCTTGGATTGATGAAAATGGCCCGGCTCCGCAAAGCTGGGTGAGGGCTTTTTGGGAGTTTTCTCGGCCGCATACGATTATCGGGACTACGTTGAGTGTAATGGCTTTGTATGCGATCGCCCAAAG